>CAZJYL010000122.1:0-7112 GCA_964550265.1 uncultured Bacteroidaceae bacterium | reverse complement strand
CCTCATAATTGTGTCATCAAAACCGTAATTCTTTTTACTCCAATATGCCATATTATGAACGGTAACAATTACCAATTCATAGTCATTCAATGAATCCAATACATTTTTAATGTTTTTTTCAGTAGCATTTTCGGCTATTAAGTAGGTATCGGCATATATATAACGTTTTGCGATCTCATGAAAAACTGTTTCTTTGTCGGTGCGAAACGATACTATTGCAATACGTTTATTTAAATTGGTTAAAGGGAAGTCAATTCCATTGGCAAAAACAAGGGTGGTACTTTTATTAAAAATTTCTTTTTTCAATTCATACCATTCAGGTAAATTAATTTGATCAGTAATATCAGATTCATCAATATTCACATATTGTAATAAGCCACAGTTATATTTGGTAACTAAAATCTTTCTTACACTGTTATCAATATTATTAATATTTATTTTGTCACTATCAACTGCGGCAACTATAGAGTCAATAGCAGTTTTTATTTGCTCCGGCATCAATAACACATCGTTACCGGCAATCAAGGCTTTCACTTCTATTTGTCCTGGCTTGTTGTGTTTAAGCACTCCCTGCATTCCCAAAGCATCAGTAATAACAACGCCATTGTATCCCATTTCATTTTTAAGAAGGTTAGTTACTATTGCAGGATTCAATGTTGCCGGAGTGTTTTTTGTAAGATCAATTGCGGGCACATACACATGAGCTATCATAATTCCCCAAATATTCTCATCAATCATTTTTGCAAAAGGCAATAAATGAACGGAATCAATAATATTAATATTGTCGGTAACCTCCGGTAGTGTTTTATGAGAATCTTGCGATGTATTGCCATGCCCCGGAAAATGCTTTGCAACAGCTATAACACCCTGAGACTGCATACCTCTGCAAAAAACCGAAGCAAACAAAGCAACTTTGTGTTGATTTTCGCCAAAAGAGCGATAACCTATTACAGGATTTAGCGGATTGTTGTTAACATCAACATCAGGTGCAAAATTAATATGAATACCCAGACGTTTGCATTGTTGCCCTATTGCGCAGCCATAGCGATATATTAATGAGGTATCGTTTGTTGCTGCCAATGTCATTAGTCTTGGAAGAGCAATTAAACTGTCCAGTCTCATGGCAGGACCCCATTCGGCATCCATTGCTACCAGCATGGGAATTTTTGCCTTTTGTTGCCAGCGGTTCATCAGAATTACTTCCTTTTGCGGCGAACCCTGAAAAAACACAATTGACCCCGGCTGATATAATGCAATGGTGTCATCAACTTCTGAGGCATATTTATCATCTTTGTTTGAATACACAGCCATCATGATTAGCTGACCGATTTTTTCGCGAAGCGTCATCGTTTGCAAAACGGAATCTGCCCACAGATAAGCTTGATTTGTTTGGGCTGATGAAAATAAACTGCCGGATATTATGATGAAAAGTAAAACAAAAGTTCGCATATAATAAAATGATGTATTATTTCCATACAAAGAAAAGATGATTTTATGATTCAAGCAAGAATATTATGCCATTTCTTATAATAACATAAAACAATATTGTTTTGTTTTATGAATAGATTAATTTTTTATGCATATTTATTTTCTATTCTGCCAATGATATCATTAACTTCATTTATGCTCAAAGCAGCCATTAATTCCATCTTAAAAGGCTTAAAATCATAAAGACCTTTAAAATATTGAGAATACTGCTTGCGCATTTCAACTATGGCTCTGTGTTCACCTTTCAGCTTAATTGATTCGTACAAATGCTGACGGCAAACTGAAATTTTATGCTTGATATTTATTGAGTGTGTTTCATTACCATTTAATACGGCCCTTATTTGCCTGAAAATCCATGGATTTCCAATTGCGGCCCGGCCAATCATAAGTCCGTCGGCATTTGTGATTTGCAAAGCTTTAATGGCACTTTCGGGACTATTTATATCGCCATTGGCAATTACCGGCATCGAAAGCATATTTTTAACTTCGGCGATATAATCCCAGTTTGCATTTCCACCATATTGCTGTGCACGTGTACGCCCATGTATGGTTAAAGCTTTGATTCCTGCGTCCTGTAACCTGCTTGCAGCTTCGTTTATAACAATGCTATTGGCATCCCATCCCAATCGGGTTTTAGCAGTAACAGGTATATTCACAGCCTTAACGGCTTCTGTTGCTATTTCCTGCATAAGAGGCAGGTTGCGGAGCAGGGCAGCGCCATTTCCTTTTGAAACTACTTTTTTTGCGGGGCATCCAAAATTCAAATCAATAATATTTGCACCGCATTCTTCGGCTACTCTTGCAGCCTGAGCCACTGATTCCGGATTATTGCCAAAAATCTGAATCCATCGTAATTCGTCTTTTTTTGCAGCATCCATTTTGCGTAAGCTCTTTTCAACATTTCTTATAATGGCTTCGGACGAAATGAATTCGCTTATTCCCGCATCTGCACCTTCCATAAGGCATATACGCCTGAATACGGTATCGGTTATACCCTCCATGGGCGCCAGTATCAAAGGAATGGATATATGTTCAAGCTGCGGAAGATTCATTAGTTATATTGCAAAAATTTTAGAGTTGCTTTTATCAATAAATGTCATAATTAAGCAGTGCAAAATTAATAAGTTAAGATTAATACAACAATATAGCCTGTATTGATTTGAATAAAATCATAAATGACAATAATACTTATGTTATTAATATATTTGCATTGAAAATTATGTCTTATGCAAATACCTTTAAAAGACAAACATCCCGTAATACAGCTTCTTGCATTTATTGGCTTATCCGTTGCAAGTTTAATTGTTGTAATGCTTTTAGGAATGATTGTAGGCGTTTCTGTTTGGGGACCTGAATTTATTGATTCTTTTCAGGCGCAGGTAAAAGACCAGAGCCAATTGATGTATTTAAAGTATATTCAAATTCTCAGTCATTTGGGAATGTTTATTGTTCCGGCTTTTATTTTTGGATGGCTGGCTGGCGGAAATACAATTAAATATTTCACATTAGATAAAAATGCAAAATTTTCTCTTTTTCTGCTTGCTATAGCCATTATAATATTTTCGCAGCCTCTTATAAATTTATTGACTGAATGGAATAATGGTTTGACTTTGCCGAAGCGATTCAGCAACATAGAACAGTGGATGAAGGAGTCAGAAGAGCAGGCGGCTGTGCTTACTAATCTTTTTATGCAAACAAGAGAATGGGATGGTTTTATATTTAATGTTTTTATGATGGCTGTTATTCCGGCTATTGGTGAAGAACTTGTATTCAGAGGGGTTTTACAAAAACTGCTAATCAAATGGTTCAAAATGGCATGGGTTGCAATAATTTTAACTGCAATTATTTTCAGCGCTTTTCATATGCAGTTTTATGGTTTTGTTCCCCGTGTTGTTTTGGGCTTAATATTAGGCTATTGTTTTTATGTTACCGGAAAGCTTTGGATTTCCATAACAATTCATTTCATTAATAATGCTATGGCTGTTACTGTTTATTGGTTATACAATAAAGAAGTGATAAATATTGCGCCGGAAGAATTTAGTAATTTCAACAATAATTTACTTTTGTTATCAATTTCAATATTTCTTTTGGCCATTTCTGTTTATATATTTGTGATAAATGCAAACACAAAAAAAAGTGAATAAACCACAACGTTATCAGCGATTAATTAAGCAAATAGAGGAATTGTTGCAAAAAAGTCCAGCTCCTGTTTCTGCTATGTCAACTATTGCAGCAGTATTGTTTCACAAATTACCTTATTTTTCGTGGTGTGGTTTTTATTATTTACACAACAATGAGTTAATTGTTGGCCCGTATCAAGGACCCGTGGCCTGTCAGGTTTTGGCACAGCACAAAGGTGTTTGCTGGGCTGCTATTGATTCAAATAGAACTGTTATTGTTCCAGATGTTGAAAAGTTTCCCGGCCATATTGCATGCGATTCACGAACCAAAAGCGAAATAGTTGTACCTATTGCAAATGAAAAAGGAGAAGTTATTGCAGTGCTTGATGTTGACAGCCGGCAGTTAAATTCATTTGATGAAGATGATAAAAATGGATTGGAAGCCATTATTAAATTAATAGAACCTTTGCATATATGACAACTTTTGTATTATCGGCACTTGCCATAGGCATGCTGCAAATTTCGGTTACATACCGTCACGCATTGCTATTTAAGAAGGCCAAATTTTTTAAATTGCTTTTCATGTCGTTTTTATTGGCATTAATAAATGCATTGATGGCATATGTAGCCCTTATTTTCACGAATGCTGTTGGTGGTTCATTATATTTTAGAAATGAATATGCTGCATTGTTTATATTACTGATTTTGGCATTTAAGGCATATTTCAACATGCGCAAAAGCAAGCTTGCCGAAAACATATTCGACATCACGCAGTTCAAGATTCTATTAATGCTTGGTGTGGCTACGTCATTTGAGGTATTTATTGCGGTAACGGGAGCTTCATTGATAGAAGTTAATTTAATTAATGCACTTATAACATTATTTTCTGTTTCCTTATTTTTCTCATTACTTGGATTTTTGGCCGGCAGACGACCAAACCAGATAACGTCAATCAGGGTATTTATTTTGTTGGCATCGGCATTTTATTTATTGGCTGCCATATCAATCATATTTATTTTGTTGTAATTTTGCAAATGAAATATATAAGTTGTTTATGAAAATTAGAATATCCAAAGAATTTTCCTTCGAAATGGCTCATGCCTTAGATGGTTATGACGGGTTATGCAGGAATGTTCACGGACATTCTTATCAGCTTACAGTAACTATTTCAGGGGAACCTATAACTGATAACTCATCACCAAAATATGGTATGGTAATGGATTTTGGCGACCTTAAAAAAATTGTACACAATTCCATTATTAATAAATTTGATCATGCTTTAGTTGTAAGGCAGGGTACTATTGGTTCATTTGAGAATAATGAAATGTTTTCCAGATTGATAGAAACGGATTTTCAGCCTACAAGCGAAAATTTATTAGTTTATTTTTCAAAGCTAATTCGATATGAATTGCCTGCTCAGGTTAAACTTTTTTCTTTACGTCTTCGTGAAACAGGCTCTTCGTATGCCGAGTGGTATTTAGAAGATAACTCATAGTTTATGAAAACCCTTTATTACCTGAAGAAAATTCGCATGCAATTGCATGAAAAAGTTTCTCGTATTAAGCACCCCCTGATACGATGGTCTTTTATAGGTATTTTGGCTGCATCAATGATAGGTTTCATAATGGTTTTAGCCGAGGTTGGGTTTGATGTAAACTTTGTAATGCGAGAATGGTACAACCAAAAAATAGAGTGGATTATTAATTTTTTGTTTGCCATGTACTCTATTCAGGTATTAATGGTATTTGTTCCGGGAGCACCCGGCATAACAAAAATTAACATAGCCATTAAACTTGCCATATTAGTTTTATTGGGACTTCATTTTTACAATTTTGATTTTTTTAATATTTCTATTGAAGATACCTCAGGATATAAAATAGAATGGTTATATAATTATATGCTGGTTGTTGTTGTTATGTTTAGGTCTTGGAGTAGAATAATTAATAATATATATTCAAGTAAAATAACTAGCGAAAAATTATTTGTATTTTCTTTTTTGACATTAATTTTTGCGGGTACAATTTTATTATTATTACCTGTATCGACTGTTAAACAAATTTCTTTTACCGATGCTCTTTTTACTAGCACGTCGGCTGTGTGTGTAACCGGATTAACTACTCTTGAAACCGCTACTCAGTTCACTTGGTTTGGTAAAATAGTAATATTATTCCTTATTCAACTTGGGGGGATTGGCGTAATGACATTTACTTCATTTTTAGCTTCTATAGGGCGCTCAAAGCATAGCTTATCAGAAGGGAATGCATTATCGAGTATGATTATGGCCAAAAACAGAAAAAGATTTTTTTCAGCTTTATATGCAGTTATTTTTGTTACGTTTATTGTAGAAGCACTTGGAACTATTCTTATTTATATGGAATTACCTTACTCCGAGTTTCCCGACAACTTAAGTAGGTTTATTTTTGCAATGTTTCATGCTGTTTCTGCTTTTTGCAATGCAGGTTTCTCTCTTGCTCCCAATGGAATGCAAAATGAAATTTTTCAAAATCAATGGGGAATACAAATGACAATAGCTTGGCTAATTATTCTTGGTGGGTTAGGATTTTTTATTATTACCAATTATATAGAGCGTTTTACGTTGGGAATGCGCAATTTAATCAAGCATAATATTTTCGGAAAAGCAAAAAGATACGAGCCAAATCTTGTTAACATAAATTCTAAAATTGTTGTTAGAACTACTTTCTGGCTTCTTGTTATAGGAACATCATTATTTATCTTATTTGAAAACAATCATTTGTTAAGGGGAATGGATTGGGATGCTAAAATATATACTGCTTTTTTCAGCACTGTTACTGCACGAACTGCAGGATATAGTTCTATTGATTACCAAGCTGTTTTATTGCCAACAACCATGCTGATAATTATTTTGATGTGGATTGGCGCATCTCCGGGTTCAACGGGAGGTGGTATCAAAACTACAACTTTTGCAGTTGCTTTTTTTACTGCATTTTCGATTGGAAGAGGGAAAAATACTACTCATTTTAACAACCGAGAATTAAGTCGTCAATCTGGCCGAAAAGCTTTTATTGTTGTTTTCTTTTCCATTTTTGCAATAATGATTGGCACAATGCTGATGGCTTGGTTTGAGCCCGGTATATCGCTTGACAGATTGCTTTTCGAAGCTTTTTCGGCATTCGGAACTGTTGGTCTTTCAATGAATTTAACTACTATGCTATCCGAGGGATCTAAATATACTCTCATTTTTCTTATGTTTCTTGGCCGTATCGGAATCATTACTTTGTTTGTTGCGTTTTTGCGTAAAACTAGATTTTTACTTTTCAGTTATCCAGAAGAAGATTTGTTCATTTAAATTTTTGCTATATGAAAATAATGGTCATTGGTCTTGGAAATTTCGGCACTGCACTTGCCATAAAATTAACACGTTTAGGTAATGAAGTTATCGGTATAGACAGAAGTAAGCATAAAACTGAATCTATTAAAGAATATGTTACAAAAAACATAGTTGATCGATATAAATTTTCAAAA
>CAZJYL010000121.1:0-7125 GCA_964550265.1 uncultured Bacteroidaceae bacterium | reverse complement strand
ATTGTATTGTTTGCGTGTCCATGTATTAACACTATTATCAAAATGGCGTGTTCTGATTTTTGAAACAGAATAGGCATAACGAAAATTAAAATACAATTTCCAAACAGCCTTTAATCTAAAATCAACAAGGATGTTAAAATCATCGGTATTGTAAGGGCCACTAACACTATTCCATTTAATTTGATTTCCATGTTCAATTTCGCGCATTGAAACCACACGCCCATAAGAAAGTCCTAAACCGGCAGTGATTTGATCTTTATCGTTGTAATGTACCAGAAGTGGTATTTCTGCATAATTGAGCCTCAGATTATAATAGGGAAGGCTCAAATTATTAGAGTTTAAAGGATATTTTTTGTATGCGCCTTTTTGATTAAAAATAGTTTCAACTGAAACATACCAGTTTTTGCCAAAAGGGAGTGCAGCCCCAAATCCGCCATTAAAGCCTATTTTGCGATAACCTACAACTTCGTCTCCATCTACTTGGGCAAGATTAAAACCTCCAATGAATTCACCACGAATATTTTGTGCGTAAATGCTGTTTTGTAAAAACATAAACAATAATAGCATAATCAACACATTGTAAGTGCATATCCCATGATTTCGTACGGTACAAAATATTTTTTTCATTTAATTAAAAACGATATTTTTTTATTTTATTATTTCAGTTTGCTTCCAATAAAACCATAAAACGAAATAAAAGCAAAACAGAACAAAGGTATAATAAATCCGATACTCATGTTGTTTTCGCCTATGGCACCCATTAATGAAGGACAAATAGCTCCACCAACAATTGTCATTACCAGAATAGATGATGCAGCTTTGGTTTTGTTTCCTAATCCGCGGATTCCCAGTGCAAATATTGACGGGAACATAATTGACATGAAAAGATAAGAGAGCAACAAGGCAATAATACCGACATTGTTATGGTTAAAAGCTACAATAACCATAAGTATAGTGTTTATCAGAGCAAAAAGCCCGACTAAAAAATTAGGCTTAACAGATTTCATTATAGCACTGCCCGAAAAACGACCAATGGCAAATAATCCCATTCCACCAAGTCCCAGCAAAATCCCTGCATGGAACTCGCTCAGCGCAAGAGACTTAACCTCAATAGTGTAATTGACAAAAAAACTGCCTATACCGGTTTGCGCTGCCACATATAAAAATTGCGCTATTACTGCCAGTACAAAATAAGGAGTTTTTATAAGCGGTTTATTTTTTATTGCTGAACTTGTGGTGTTATCATTGGCACTATAACTTTCGGAATCTTCATTAACTTCCGGCAATTTGGCAAAAAAGAACATTACAGCAACTAATACCACAATTATTCCAAGGCCTACATAAGGAACAATTAAAGCTGAATTACTTACTGCATCACTTGTAATTTCATTGTTTATTGTATGTGCTTTGCCGGTGAATAATGATTGTATGGTATTCCAAAACGAAATAAAAGGATTTTCGGAGTTCTCGTTTTTGAAAATCAGCAGACTCCCTACAAGCGGACCAAGAATCCATCCCAAAGCATTAAAGGTTTGAGCCAGATTAATTCTGCTGGCTGCTCCTTGCGGATGGCCCAATACTGTTGTGTATGGGTTTGCAACGGTTTCAAGACATGTTAATCCGCAAAAAATTATGAGCAATCCTAAAAGAAAAGCCCAAAATTCATTTATGCCAACAGCCGGGACAAACCAGAAACACCCAATAAAAAACAAAACCAGACCAACCAATACGCCTGTTTTATACCCAAAACGCTTTGCTATAATTCCTGCCGGGATGGCCATTAAAAAATAAGCACCGTATGCCGAAGCCTGCACTGCTCCGGATTGAGCCTTGGTCAGATTAAGAGCATCCTGAAAATGCTTGTTTAAGACATCAAGCAACGAATGGGCAAATCCCCATAATAGAAACAAACACGTTATTAAAATAAAAGGGAAAGAATAGTTTATTCCATCCTTGCCTACAAAAAGTGACTTATTTGTTTTCACCATAATTCAATATTTTCATTTATATTTTCCCATCTAAATTCATTTTCAGGATGATAAACTTTAGATTCAAATGGGAATTTAATATTGTTTAAAAATTCGTCTTTGCTTATTTTGTTTTGTGCAAAAGCCTGAGTCATTATATTGCCTGTTGCCGTTGCTTCAACAAGACCGGCCAGTACCGGTACTTTACAGATGTCAGCGGCTAACTGGCACAGCAAATCGTTTTGAGAACCGCCTCCAATTACCTGAATCTCGTCAACATTATACCCAACGGTATTTTCAAGTTTTTTAAGAATAACACCGTATTTTACAGCCAAAGATTCAAGAATTGTCCTGACAAATTCACCTTTGGTTCCCGGCTGTTTCTGTTTTGTTTTATTGCAATATTCTGTTATTGTATTACTCATGCTTTGTGGGTTTGCAAAGATAGGATTATCAACATCAAATATTGCCTGAAATTTATTTGATTTTTTAGCATCGTTTACCAAAGATGAAAAATCATTAATTCCCCATTCTTTGCATACAGATTGCAAAAGCCATAATCCCGTAATGTTTCGCTGAAATCTGATGTCGTCCCAAATTCCGCCTTCGTTGGTAAAATTGTTGCTGAAAGCTAAATCCGAAGTAATTGGATTTTTACATGAGATTCCCAGAATAGACCACGTCCCTGAGCTGATAAAGGCTCTGTTTTTTTTGGTTGAATTTACTATTGATACAGCACTTGCGGTATCATGAGAGCCTACTGATACTATATTAATCGGATTACAGTTGATTTCTTTGCAAATCTCAGGTGATAATTGTCCAATAATTTCACCCGGGCGATTAACATTTTGCATTAAGTGTTTAGGCAGTTGTAAACCGGAAAAAATATCATCATCCCATTTTTTCGAATTACAGTTTAGCAAACCTGATGTTGAAGCTATGGTGTATTCATTTGATTTCTTACCGCAAAGAAAATAGTTGAATAAATCGGGCATGAACAAAAGGGACTCAGCTATTTTTAAATAAGGCGAATCATTTAAACACATGCTATACAGCTGAAATATTGTATTAATTTCCATTTGCTGAGTTCCTGAAAGAGAATACAACTTTTGCGGAGAAATTTTCTCAAAAACTAATTCAGGAATATTGTTTGTGCGATTATCGCGATAGCAAACAGGCATGCCTATAAGAGACCCTTTTGAGTCGAGTAAGCCAAAATCAACGCCCCACGTATCAACTGCTATACTTTCTATTTTTTTATATTTTTGCAGCGCGAGTTTAATACTTGTTTTCAATTCTTCAAACAGAGCGGGGAAGTCCCAGACCAAGGAATTACCCAGTTTAATTTGACGGTTTGGGAATCTGTGAATTTCTTCAAGATTAAGACAGTCTTTTTCAATTGAACCAACAATTGCTCTTCCGCTACCGGCACCAAAATCAACAGCAAGGAAATTCATGTTTCTAATTTGTTTTTCCCAGAATGTATTTATCTATGTCTTTAACATCCTGTTTGCTCAAAACATTGTAATCATAAGCGTTTTGAATAATTATCCTACATGCCATTTCGAAAAAACAGGTGCGCTGAAATGCTTCATCAGCGGTATTCCCAACAGTTACAATACCATGATTTAATAATAAGGCCAGTTGATTATCTTTAAGAGCATTAATTACCTTTTTGGCTAATTCCGCAGATCCCGGGCGGGTATAAGGTATTTCAACCACGTTTCCTATATAACAAGGTATTTCTGCCGTTATATTATAATCTGAGGGTCTTTTTTTACTGCAGGCAATGGTTGTGGCATACATTGGCTGTGAATGAATTATCGCATTAACATCTGCCCTTTCGCAAAAGATACCAAAATGAAATTTATACTCCGAGGATGGCTTTAAACCATTTAAAATCTCTTCGGTTTTATAATTGCATATTGATATTTCTTGTTTGGTAATGTTTTGCATCCACGAGCCTGTCTTTGAAATCAGGCAAATACTGTCATTTACCCGCAGAGATAAATTTCCGCTGCTGCATAATGAATATTTGCCGCCAACAGCATGTGCAGTTTCAATAAAAGTTTTAAAAAAATGCTCCTCAATATGTATCATAACAATTTGTCATCAAAAACACTTATAAAGGTTTATTTGTATAAAGGACCATAGGCCGCACACGCTCTGTAATCAGAGCCTTCAGCATCCATGCCAAACGATGCCCATGCAGATGGTCTGAATATTTGGTTTTCGTCCACATTATGCATGCATACGGGAATTCTGAGCATTGATGCAAGTGTCAATAAATCTGCGCCAATATGTCCATAGCTGATAGCTCCGTGATTCGCGCCCCAGTTGGCCATTACGGAGTAAACATCTTTGAATGCTCCTTTACCCGTTAAATTGGGAACAAACCATGTTGTAGGCCAGGTTTCATCCGTACGCTTATTTATAATATCATGTACATTTTGAGGTATATCAACACTATAGCCTTCAGCTATTTGCAGAACCGGACCCAAGCCTTTAACAAGATTAACGCGCATCATTGTCATTGGCATACCACCTTTTGACAAGAAGTTTGATGAGTATCCCCCGCCTCTGAAATATTCTGTATTTGCCGGTCTCCATGAACATGCATCAAGGCATGCTTTGGTTTCTGCTTCCGAAATATCCCAAAATGGCTTCATTGCAGGTTTTCCGTCGATACTTTGTCTTCCTGTTCCATCTAAGCATGCCGCGCCTGAATTTAACAAGTGGATAATACCATTTTTAAGTATTCCTTCAGGCTTGTATCCCGTAACCTTTTCTAAAGCATCAGGACTCCAGTATGTGCGGACATCTGCAAATATTTGAGCAGTATTAGTCAGTAAATGTCCAAAAAGCATAGCAACACCATTTAGTGAATCGTTTTCAGTTGCCACAAGGAATGCTTGCCGAATACCATTCCAGTCGAATGATGAATTAAGAATAGCTTCCATAAAATCGCCGTTTGGCGAATGATCGGTCCAATGACGCTGACCTTGAAAACCCGAAACAATGGCATTATGGCCCAAAGCCTCTTCGCCAAAACCTGCTTTTGCCAATTCAGGATTGCCAATCATTAAATCGCGAACTATGATTGTCATTTTAACAACTGTTTCCCAATTTTTATCTTTTTGCTCGCGACTGGCAATATTAGCTGCTTTGTTGTTGTCTGCTCCTTCAATGCAATTTTCTTTCGTCCATTTTAATGCCTTTTCAAATTCATTTTTATCGTATATGCCACGCTCGATTCGCCTTGTTATTTCAGACATGTCAACATATTCGTTACGCATTCCCAAATAATGCTGAAAGAAATCTTCATTAACAATTGAGCCTGCAATTCCCATTGATACAGAGCCTATTGACAAGTACGACTTACCTTGCATTGTGGCAACGGCTAAGCCGGCTTTAACAAAACGTAATATTTTTTCTTTTACGTCATCGGGTATGGTTTGATTGTTTGCTTCCTGAACATCATGCCCGTAAATTCCGAATGCAGGTAATCCTTTTTGAGTATGACCTGCCAATGCAGCTGCCAAATATACGGCTCCCGGACGTTCAGTTCCGTTAAAGCCCCAAATTGCCTTTGGAATTTGCGGATTCATATCTATGGTTTCGCTACCATAACACCAGCATGGAGTAACGGTTAATGTAAGCCCTATGCCTTCGCGTTTAAACTTTTCTGCTGTTTGTGCAGCTTCGGCTACACCACCTATGCAGGTGTCCGCAATAACACATTCCACACTGCTGCCATCGGCATGTTTAAGGTTTTGTGAAATTAGTTTTGCTGCATTTTTAGCCATATTCATGGTTTGTTCTTCAAGTGATTCACGTACTCCACCACGACGACCATCAATTGTTGGGCGAATTCCAACTTTTGGTTTAACTGCATTCAATCGATCTGTTGATTTATTTGTGTTCATTTTATAATAATTATTTCAATGTTAGTAAAAATGAGAGCCCATTCGCATAAGTTAATTTAAAGTGCAGATTGGCACTACTTTGCAAATTCCAGCCCCTTTAATTTATTCCATGCACCTCGGGTAAAATCAGGAATTCTAACGGGCATTGAACCGTTATTAACTGATTTTTCCGACAATTCCACTATGCACGACCACTCAGCCGCATCATAGACGTCTTGATCCAGCGGAAGACCCTTTCTGAGGCAATAAATAAGTCTGTAATCCATGATAAAATCCATACCGCCATGACCACCTACTTCTTTTGCTTTTTCGCCAATTTCTTCCGAAAAAGGGTGCTCATATACTTTTAATAACGAATCTCTTTTTTCCCGTGGTAAAAAATAATGCGAGTTTGGCTCAAGTGCAATTTGTTCCTGCGGATATTTCACTGCAAAACCCTTGGTCCCACTTATTAAATGTATTCTGTCATAAGGACGGGGACTTGTTATATCATGCTGAATCAAAATGGTTTTCCCTTTGGCTGTATGAATTAAAGTTGTATTCATGTCACCCAGTTTGTAAGGTGTTTGCCCAAATGAAGAATTTTCTCCAAATTTTTCTTTTGCATAAATACTCATTCCAAATTGGTTTGTTGACATAGAGACTAAATAGTCTAATTTATCGCCCCTATGAATGTTCATTATTTGGCAAACGGGTCCAAGTCCATGGGTAGGATATGGATTACCTGTATGATTTGTATTGTATTTGAGGCGCCACATATCCCAATAACCATTGGTTGTGTCAAATTGTAACCATCGTAAATCATGAATATATGCACATTCAGCGTGAATTATTTCGCCAAATATTCCTTTTTGAGCCATATTGAGCGTTGCCATTTCGAAAAAGTCGTAACAGCAGTTTTCCAACATCATACAGTGTCTTCGGGTTCTTTCGGCTGTATTTACCAATTGCCAGCATTCATCAATTGTAAGGGCGGCAGGTACTTCTATGGCTGCGTGTTTACCATGAAGCATAGCATAAGTGGCAATTGGGGTATGTAATGACCAATGAGTACAAACATATACCATGTCAACATCGTTTCGCTCGCACACTTTTTTCCAATCTTCAACACCATTATATTCAGCAGCTGCCGGCAAATTGTATTTCTTTAAAATATTCTGACAGGAATCAATTTTTTCCTGCGAAACGTCGCATAAGGCAACAACTTTTATCCCATCTATATACATATAACG
>CAZJYL010000120.1:0-7145 GCA_964550265.1 uncultured Bacteroidaceae bacterium | reverse complement strand
TACAATAACCATGATTGGGCTAAAGCGAGAAAATATTTTGAAAGAACAAAGCAAATAAAGAATACTTTTGGCGAAAAAGATTCTTTGGCAACTTTCTATGCCACAAACTGCGCGATTAAAATGGGCGACAAAGATGTTGCAATGAAATATTTAAAAGAGCTTATCAACATGGATTATCAGAAGCCTGAAATATACTCTATGTTAAGCACTTTATATAAAGAATCCGGCGATAGCGTTAAAATGCTTAACACTATTGCTATGGGACGTAAAAAATTCCCATCAGATTTGGGTTTGATAATTTCTGAGACCAATTATTATTTAAGTAAAGGTGAATTGGCAAAGGCACAGGATTTACTTAAAGTTGCAGTTGAAAAAGACCCCAACAATCCTATTTTGCGTTTTACCATTGGTAGTAACTATGATAGACTTTCGTTAGATTCAAGTATTGCCGAAACTGAAAAAGAAGCAATGCTTGCTGAAGCCGAAAAGGCATATTTAAAGGCAATAGAACTTAAACCAGATTATTTTGATGCATATTATAATTTAGGAGCTCTTTTCTTCAACAAAGGCGTAGAAGTATTTGAGTTTGCCAATTCTATTCCACCGGATCAATTCGAAGCTTATGAAAAAGCAAAAAGCAAGTATATGGAATATTGGAATAAATCCGTGCCATATCTCGAAAAAGCCAGCGAACTTATGCCCGAAGACTTACCAACCTTACATGCTCTTAAATCCTTGTATGCTCGTTTAAACATGCCGGATAAACTTAAGGCAGTAAACGATAAGATAAATGCCATTAAGAAGTAAAACAATAGCTACTATATAAAAAGTCCGGACAAATACATCCGGACTTTTTTATTAATAATCAATTGTTATCTTATTTCTTTAAGATAGATTTAATATTTTTTGTTTTTAACATCAATAAGCTGCGCCAGTATTGAAACTGCAATATCTTCAGGCGTTTCACATGAAATGTCAATACCAATAGGCATGTTGACAAAATCAATTTGTTCCTTTGTCATGTTAAACTCTTCAACAAATTGTTTTTTTGCTGTTTCAACTTTTCGTTTTGAACCAATCATGCCTATATATTTTTTCGGCTTGTCTTTTAACATAGCCACTATTTCACTATCGTAAGAGTGCTTGTAAGTGGATACAACTATATACGTATTATTATGAAATTTAATTTTCTCAATTGCTTCATCAAATGGCATTTCATAAATTGTTGCAATATCTTTTGGCCATAAAACACATATTCCATTGCGATTATCTACAACAGAAACTTTAAAACCTGACATGGAAGTTATTTTGGCTAATGATTTTCCCACATGGCCGGCACCAAAAATAATTAATTCGGGTTGTTGATGCAATGATTCAAAATATATTGTAGCCCTCCCACCACAATGCATTTCTAAATCATTTGCCAGATTATATGTTTTTGTTTCGCAAATTCCCGTACCAATGATAGTGTTTGCATGCTCTATTGTTTCTTTTTCTATGCTTCCGCCGCCAACACTACCAATAATTGAGCCGTCAGCAAAAACCAACATTTTTGATCCTGCTTTGCGGGGAGTAGAACCTTCTGTATTTATAACAATACACAGAACGGCAGCAGTATTATTGTTTATGGCATTGTTTATATCTTCATAAATATTCATAGCGTAGGTTTTTAATTTTTAAAATTACATATTTTTTGTTTTACGCTGATAAATGAATAGTTGTATTTTTAATAAAAATAAACAAACCGGTTACAATAAATTAATTAAAAGCAACTGAATAAATTTTATCATTATTAAAACCCTCTTATTTGTATCTTTGCAAATACATGTTTAAAGAGCACTTACAGCATAAAATATTTGGTATAATACATCATTGGGCAATTGAAAATTCGCTCCGGTGTTATGTTGTTGGCGGTTTTGTTCGTGACATTATTTTATCAAGACCGTCTTGGGATATAGATATAGTTGTAGAAGGCGACGGTATAGAATTGGCAAAACATGTAGCTTCTGAAATTGAACAAAATCCAAAAGTTTCTGTTTTTAAAAATTTTGGTACAGCGCATTTTAAATATGATAATATAGATTGGGAATTTGTTGGCGCACGCAGCGAGAGCTATAATCGTAACAGCAGAAATCCGATAGTAACACCTGCAACAATAGCTGAAGATTTACTCAGACGTGATTTTACAATAAATGCATTGGCTATTAGCCTGGGAAAAGACTTTGGAGAGTTAGTGGATAATTTTAACGGCATAGAAGATTTGGCAAAAGGCATAATAAGAACACCGCGCGACCCACAAATTACTTTTTCGGATGACCCTTTGCGAATGTTAAGAGCGATCAGATTTGCATCGCGTTTTGATTTTAAAATTGAAAAGAATGCCATAAACTCGATTAAGAAAAATCTTAATCGTATTAATATTGTTGCTCCTGAACGTATATCGGAAGAATTGAATAAAATTCTAATGCATCCGAAACCATCAGCCGGATTTTTTCTTCTTGAACAATGCGGTATGCTTCAAATGATTTTGCCTGAGCTCACTGCTCTGAAAGGAGTGGAAGACATGCATGGCGTCAGACATAAAGATAACTTTACGCACACATTAATGGTTGTTGACAATGTATCATTGGTATCTGAATCTTTATGGCTGCGGTGGGCTGCTTTGCTTCATGACATAGGTAAAGCACCGGTTAAAAAATTTGACAAAACAAGGGGATGGACTTTTCACGGACATGATGCGGTTGGGCAAAAAATGGTATATAATATATTTAAAAGGTTGCACTTGCCGCAGAACGAAAAAATGCATTATGTTGCTAAAATCGTGGGATTGCATCTGCGACCAATTAGCCTGGTAGAAGAAGGGGTTACAGATAGTGCACTAAGACGTTTGATATTTGAAGCAGGAGATGACCTTGAAGATTTATTAATTCATGCTGAAGCAGATATAACATCAGCCAATAAGCAAAAAGTAAATAAATACTTGGCGAATTTTTCTGATTTGCGTATTAAGCTGGCAGAAACTGAAGAAAAAGACAGAATAAGAAATTTTCAACCACCTATTAGCGGCGAAGAAATCATTTCTCATTTTGGTATTGGCCCTTCAAAAGAAGTTGGCATTATTAAAAATGCAATCAAAAATGCAATTCTGGACGGACAGATAGGCAACAATCGCGAGGAAGCATGGAATTATATGTTGGAATTAGCCGGAAAACTCGTATTGAAAACAGCGTAATACATTACCTATATTTTGCATGGTTCTTTTTTGTATCTTCGTGAAAATTTTCAAAGTATGCATGTTTATAGATTTAGAATAACATCAGATGAAAATGACGAGTTTTTGCGCGAAGTTGATGTTTTGGCCAATCAGACTTTCGAGGATTTTCATAATTGTTTAGTGAAAACATGTAAGTTTTCGGGAAACGAGCTGGCATCTTTTTATTTGTGCGACAATCAGTGGCGCAAAAGAAGGGAAATAACACTGATGGACATGAACGTTGAAATGTATGATGAAGATGAAAGCAATTCAAAATCAGAGCCTAATCTGATTATGAAAGATGCCAGACTCAATAAAACAATCAACGACCCGCATCAAAAGATGCTGTATGTTTATGATTATTTGAATATGTACACTGTAAATATTGAGCTTGTTAAAATTTTTCAGGGCGATATAACATTGCAATTCCCGATAGTGACAAAAGATATTGCTGATATCATTGCGCCACCTACCAAATTAAGCAAAATTGATGAAGAAGAAGAATTTATCTTTAACGAAGATGAATTGAATAGTAGCGACAACGATTTACAGGAAGGAGATGATGATAATTTTTCCGAAGAAAATTTTTATTCAGATGATTCTTCTGACATTTAATTTATTACATTTTAAATAATGAGTGATTCTAATGAATTTTTTGATAAAGAAGAATTAGATGCAATAATTGAGCGTTTTAAACTAAGCGTTGAAAAAAACGAACCCGAATATTTTGAATCAGAAGAGCTTATAGCAGTATCCAATTATTTTTTAGAGCAAAACAATTTGCCTTTAGCTAAAAAGGCCATTGATTTAGCCAATGAAATTTATACTGATAACGAAGAGGTTTTGATTCTTAAAATTAGTTATAACGTAGCATCAAGCAATCTTAATGAAGCTGAAAAAATTGCTTATGATTACATAGGTACGCATCCCGATACTATTGATGTAAGACTTATTTTGTCTTCGGTTTTGAAATCCTCCGGCAAATTTGACGAAGCATTGGATATTTTGAAAGAAGCAAAAAACATAGATCCGGATTCTCCTGCTGTATTTACTGCATTTGGACTATTGTATCAGGCTTTTGGTCATTACGAAAAATCAAACAGTTATTTAAAAAAAGCATTAAGTATTAATTCGGATGACATCTCAGTTTTTAATGTAATAATTACCAATTATCAGATTTCCGATAAAATAGAGGAGGGAATTGAATATTTAAAAGGATTTATTGAAGAAAACCCTTTTAATAAGCATGCCTGGTGTAGTCTGGCATTTGCTTATACCTTTATTGATGAGTCAGAAAAAGCCATTGAAGCGTATGATTATGCATTGGCAATTGACCCTTCTTATACAAACGCTTTATTTGCAAAAGGAAATACTTATTATGTCGATGGCGATTATGAAAATGCAAGTAAATGTTTTATCGAAACTGTAAATGACCCCGAATATGAGTCGCTATCTTATTATTTTTTAGGCGATATTAATTTAAGAGATAATAAAACAGGACTGGCGGCTGATTATTTTCAAAAAAGCATAGAAAAAAGACCCATTCAATTTCAGGCATATATAGGACTTACTATTTGTTTGCAAATGATGGGGCTGTTCAATGATGCGCTGCGTATTATTGAAGATGCCGAACGAAATCATCCCAAAAGGTCAGAAATACATCATATAAAGGGAACGGTATTAATGGATTTGGAACGGTATAACGATGCAGTAAAAACTTTAAGGCAGGCCGTAAGATTGGAAAGCGATAATGAAGATGTGTGGCTTGATTTGAGCGAGGCAACTTATTATGAATCGGGTATAAATGAGGCGTTAAAGATTTTAGATGAGGCAGAAGAAATGTTTGATGAAGAAAATGCTATGATTGTTTATAGAAAAGCTGCTTTTCTTTTTGAAGAAGGTAAAAATCAAAAAGCTGTCTCTCAACTACTCAGAGGCCTATCAATTGATGCCGAGATGTACACTTCGATATATTCATTTAACCAAGATCTCGAAAAAAACGAGATTATTCAAGAAATAGTAACAATGTTTTTAAATCAATAAAACCATGATGAACTTTGAAATATCCAATTTACCTGAGCGCACGGTTAAACCCCGCTCTTATGGTGTTAATATGATTATGGACAAAGGCCTTAGCATACGCGAGGCAGAAAATATGATTCAGGCTGCAGGACATCTTATAGATTTTGTTAAACTCGGTTTTGGCACATCTCTGATTACAGGCGGGCTTGATGAAAAAATTAAGTTTTATCAAAAAGAAGGCATTCGCTTATATTTTGGAGGTACATTGTTTGAAGCATTTGTAATCCGTAAAGACATTGATGGTTATAAAAGGGTTTTAGACAAATATAAAATGGATACCGTTGAAATAAGCGATGGTTCTATGGATATGGACCATGATTTAAAGTGTTCTTATATTAATGAGTTTTCTAAAAATTTCACTGTGTTAAGCGAAGTTGGTTCTAAGCGGGTAGATGTTATTTTATCAGATGAACAGTGGGTACAGGAAATGATTACGGAGCATCAGGCAGGATCTTCCTTTGTAATAGCAGAAGCGCGCGAAACAGGAAATATTGGTATTTATGATAAAACCGGCGCAGCAAAAAACAGTTTAATCCACCTGATAACAAAAAATTCCGACGTTAATAAAATATTGTGGGAAGCACCTCAAAAAAACCAGCAACTTTATTTTATTAATGAATTTGGACCAAATGTCAACTTGGGAAATATTGCTCCGGTTGATGTAATTCCGCTGGAAACAATCAGAATAGGACTTCGCGGAGATACTTTTTTCAACTTTTTGCCTGATAATTTGAAACAAAGCTAGTTTTGAATATTTATATTCATTCTATTTATTTTAAGAATGAAACATTTTGCCATTATTGGAAAACCAATATCTCATTCATTGGCCGGTGAATGGTTTAATAATCATTTTTTGCAAAATAAAATTGACGCTGATTTTAAAATGATAGAACCTTCAGCTAATGATTTGCAGAATTTTAAAGAATGGATTTTTAATAACAACTTCAATGGACTACTTGTAACAAGCCCATATAAAAAAGAAGTTATTCCGCTTCTGGATGAAGTTGACCGGCAAGCTTTGTCTATCGGCGCTGTTAATATAATTAATGTAGAAAAAACAAAAACGATTGGCTTTAACACAGACTATATTGCTTTTGAAAATTCATTATTGAATATCCGTCCTGAGGGCTTAAAAAATGCTGTTTTAATTGGAAATGGCGGTGCGGCTTCGGCTGTGCTTGCGGCTTTGAACAGAATGAATATTGCCACAACAATCGTTTCAAGAAATAAAGGTCCAAATAATATATTGTTTTCGGAATTAACGAAAGAATTGTTAGGCAATACCGATTTAATTATTAATGCAACTCCGCTTGGAATGCTGCCTTGTGAAAACGAATGCCCACCTGTTAATTATTCTTTTATAAATAAAAATGCAGTGGCTTATGATTTAATTTATAACCCTCCTACAACCTTGTTTCTTAAAAAATGTAAAGAAACAGGATGCGAAATTTATAATGGAAAAGAGATGGTTGAAATTGTATATAAGGAATCGCTCAAAATTTGGGAAGTTTAAGACTGATCAAAAAACTTTATCAAAAAAACGGGACTGTTTTTTTCAAACAGTCCCAACCCGTCAGCTATGAAAACTTATGGTTATTGAATGTTAATTAGCCTTGCAAGTTCTTCTTTGGCTTCTTTTTTCGGAATTGTAACCTCAAGAATTCCGTTTTTATAGGCAGCTTCTATTTTGTTGCTTTCTGCAATATCAGGTAAAATAAAACTCCTTGAGAAACTGCATTGGCTGAACTCGCGACGACTATAATTTTTTCCTTCTTCTTTCTTTTCCTCTTTCTTTTCACTGCTTATAACC
>CAZJYL010000119.1:0-7222 GCA_964550265.1 uncultured Bacteroidaceae bacterium | reverse complement strand
GAATATACAAGGAACAGTTACCAACAATGCATTTAAATTAATAATAAAAAAACTGCCAAAAGTAACTGCAAAACAAGCCGGACCAATTATTCTGTTATGAGAATATAAAAATGCATCGTGGCAACCATCAACATAAGATCTTGCTTCATCAGGAGTAATTATATATCTGACTGAATCCGTTTTGTAAATAAGTTCTCTGGTTCCATCCTCGTAGCGTATTTCAAAAACATTGCTGCTTTCCTTGTATTTGGTTTTTACCAATCCGTTATTCTTAACCTTAACATCTTTTCCGGGATAATAAGCTATTTTATTGGAATCCATGTCAAGCACTGTAATGTTGGTTTTCATTCGTCCCGACATCAAATACAGGGTGTCCTGTGCATATATCCCGCTATACGCAAAAACGGATAATATGAACAAAAGGTAAAAATGTTTCTTCATTAAAGTAATTTGTCAAATGTACTTATAAATAACACCAGAATCAAGTGCAAATTAAAAAAATAAGATAACTTTGCATAAAACACAAAAATACCATACCAATGATAACCAATAATTTCACATTCAGGCACATCGGACCATCTGAAGAGGAAAAACAAACTTTATTAAACTCCATTGGAGTTTCCTCAATTGAAGAACTCATAGAAAAAACTATTCCAAAAAGCATTATTAACCCTAATAAATTGAATATTGGAGCAGGTTTAAACGAATACGAGATTCAAAATCTCTTAAAAAGTCTTGGAGCTCAGAATAAAATATTCAAGTCATTTATTGGTATGGGATACTATGGCACAATAGTACCCGGTGTTATTATGCGCAATATTCTGGAAAATCCCGGATGGTACACATCATACACTCCGTATCAGGCTGAAATAAGTCAAGGCCGTCTTGAAGCTTTGTTAAATTTTCAAACCGTAGTGTCCGATTTAACCGGAATGCCTATTGCAAATGCATCATTGCTTGATGAAGCAACTGCTGCTGCCGAAGCCATGATAATGGCATTCAACACAAGAAAACGCGAAAAAGTGAAGGCAGGTGCCAATGAGTTTCTGGTTTCAAAAGGCATATTGCCTCAAAGTCTGGAAGTAATTAAAACCCGTGCCATTCCTTTGGGAATAGAAGTTGTGGTTGATTGTATCAGAACATATAATGTTAATGAAAAAACTTTTGGTGCCATAGTGCAGTATCCAAATCAGTATGGTAAAATCCAAGATTACAGTGAGTTTGCAGAAAAAATACATGCTAATGGGGCAATGCTTGCTGCTTCGGTTGACTTAATGGCTCTTACGCTTTTAACTCCACCTGCCGAATGGGGAGCTGACATAGTTGTTGGCTCAACACAGCGCTTTGGTGTACCCATGGGTTATGGTGGTCCTTCAGCAGCTTTTATGGCTACAAAAGAAGAATTTGTGCGCACCATGCCCGGGCGCATTATTGGTGTGTCAAAAGACGCACTTGGGAACCCTGCATTGCGAATGACACTACAAACACGCGAACAACATATTAAACGCGAACGTGCTACATCAAATATCTGCACAGCTCAAGCATTACTTGCCATTATGGCAGGCATGTATGCCGTATATCATGGCCCCGAAGGCTTAAAAAATATAGCACGTCATATAAATATTTTGGCAGGCGTATTAAGCAAAGAAGTTGAGAAATCTGGCTATAAACAAATTAATGAAAATTTCTTCGATACCGTTCAGATTCAACTGCCTGATGGCGTAAATATCGAAGATATTCGAAAACTTGCATTGGAAAATGAAATGAATTTCAGATATATTGATGAAAAAACCATTGGCATCAGTATTGACGAAACCACTACATTATCAGATATAAATACCATAAATAAAATATTGGCTTCTGCCGCAGGTAAAACATATACCGATTTTGTCTGCAATCCTGCAGAATGTCAAAAGATTAGAACTTTTAGCGAGAACTTCGTTCGTAAAAGCAGTTATATGACGCACAAAGTATTTCATTCTTACAGAAACGAAACCGACATGATGCGTTACATAACCAATTTGCGCAATAAAGACTTGGCACTCGATCGCACCATGATTCCACTTGGTAGTTGTACCATGAAATTAAATGCTGCGTCCGAACTTTTCTATCTCAGCTGGCCCGAATTTTCAAATATTCATCCTTTTGTTCCGGCAGACCAAGCCAAAGGCTATTTAACTTTGTTTGCAGATTTCGAAAAACTGCTGGCAGAAATTACGGGTTTTGACAGAATAAGTTTCCAACCCAATAGCGGGGCGGCAGGCGAATATGCAGGTTTGATGGTAATACGTGCATATCATCAAAGCCGTGGAGATTCCGAACGTAATGTATGTTTGATTCCAAGTTCGGCTCATGGCACCAATCCGGCAAGTGCTGCCATGGCAGGGATGAAGATAATTGTTGTTAAAGCTGACGAAAAAGGAAATGTTGATGTTGCTGATTTAAAGCAAAAAGCTGAAGAAAATGCAAAAAATCTGGCTGCATTGATGATTACATATCCGTCAACACACGGAATATTTGAAGAATCAATAAAAGAAATTATTGATATTATTCATTCTTGTGGCGGACAGGTATATATGGATGGTGCAAATATGAACGCTCAGGTAGGATATACCAGTCCCGGATTTGTTGGAGCCGATGTATGTCATCTAAACCTTCATAAAACATTTGCAATACCTCATGGCGGAGGTGGTCCGGGCGTTGGGCCTATTGGAGTGGCAAAACATTTATCGCCATTTTTACCCGGTCATTCTGTTGTTGAAACAGGTGGAGAAAAAGCGATATCAGCTGTAGCAGCTTCTCCTTTCGGAAGCGCATACGTTATTCCTATTTCTTATGCGTACGTTAAATTAATGGGCTACGAAGGACTTAAAAAAGCCACTGAATATGCCATTTTAAATGCAAATTATTTAATGAGAAAACTTGAGCCACATTATAGCATATTATATAAAGGTACAAATGGCTTTGTGGCTCATGAGTTTATAGTTGATTGCAATTCTTTCCATAAAGATGGTATTACGGAAACCGATATTGCCAAACGGTTAATGGATTATGGTTTTCATGCTCCTACATTAAGTTTTCCGGTACACGGCACACTAATGGTAGAGCCAACTGAAAGCGAACCTTTGTCAGAAATGAATCGTTTTATAGATGCCATGTTATCAATCCGGGAAGAAATACGTGAGGTTGCAGAAGGGAAATTCAACAAAGAAAACAATGTGCTGAAAAATGCCCCCCACACTGTTGAGATGGTTGCAACAGACAATTGGGATAAACCATACTCAAGAGATAAAGCTGCCTGTCATCGTAAAGATGCATTAAAATACTGGCCTTCAGTTACGCGTATTGATGATGCTTATGGCGATAGAAATATTTTTTGCACGTGTATTGCTTATGAAGAATAAAAAAAAATTTTTGCAACGAAAATTATTTTATCTTTGTCTTGTTAAAAAACGTCAAATTAATAAAATTGAAATGAAAAAGTTTTTATTTTCTTTTGTTTTAGTAGCTTTATGTGCTACTATATTTGCTCAGCGTTTAGTTCCGGAACAATACGGACATAAATTGCTTCAAAGCAAAGACATCAGTCAAATTTCAAGCCTCAGGGCTCCTTTTGACACAATGGGCTGGACACCTGGTTATCTTCCGGAATTTGGCAGCCCAACTGCTGCTTTCCATATTTATGGACTGACAAGTCAAGCAGGCGATGACCTTGGATACTGGTTTGGTGTTAATTATGATGCCGCTAACAACTATGGGCTCGATTTTTGGTCAATGGCCTATATTGTAGATAATCCTGTTAAAATTACTGGTGTAATTATAGGAATTGCCGGAAAAGAAAAAATTGCCGGTGGAGCAAATTCTTATATTGAATTAAGCATTTATGACATGGTAGATGATGAGGCTAAAATTAGTGCTTCAGCTACAGGCCCTGGCCCGGGCGTTTATGGTGGCAGCCCACTAAGTGTTGCTCAAATCAACATTGACAATATTGATACAACATGGGTAGGCAATCTTGGATTTAACTATGTAGCTTTATCAAGCCCACTTTCTGTTAGCGAAGATTTTGCAATTGTATCAAATTTCAAGAATATGCGTCTTGCCATGGATACAGCTTATATGTATTGCGACGAACCAGGAAATCATGGTGGCATGAACTATTCTTTCGTAAGTATTGATCCTTCTCAATATTGGTGGTTAACATTAAGTTATGCTTCTAATGGTAATTTAGATGTTAATTTACCTCTTTTTGCTGTAATTGATATGGCATCAGCAGGAATTAACGATGATTTCTACCAAGGCATGAAACTAACCATGTCTCCAAATCCTGTATCAGATATGCTTACTCTTGAATATGCTTTGCAATTTAATAGCAATGTTAAAGTTCAATTCATTGGTTCAAACGGAAGCATTGCAAAAGAAGTTGTTTTAGGTCAGCAAAATGCTAGCAATTATTATAAAGAAACTATTGACATTTCAGATCTTGCTTCAGGAAACTACTTTGTTTCTTTATTATCAAACGGAAACAGACTTACCAAACAAATTGTAGTTGAATAATATCAACAATTTTAATAAAAAAGGCTGTCGGTTGACAGCCTTTTTTATTTTTAGTCAAATAACTTATTGATTTAAGGCAAAATATTCATATATTTGCAATTCAAATTCTTTCCTGATGAAAGAGATTAATCAAAAGATTTCTGAAATTGACAACAATGTCAGAAAGCTAATTGGTCAACTCAATCAATGTAGAAAAGAAGTTGAGTTTCTGAAAGAGAAGAGTGCTGAGTTACAGGCAGAGAATGACGTATTAAAACAACGGTTGGCAAATAACGATATTTTACTAACCGCACATCAAATAGCAGAAGGGATTGTTAACCAAACAGACTCAGAATCAATCAGAAAAAAATTGAATGAACTTATACGAGAAATAGATAAGTGTATATTGATGTTGGAAGAATAATATGGATGAATTGATAAAAATAACTATTACAATAGCCAACAGAAAATACACGCTGTCTGTTAAAAAGGAAGATGAAACGATGATCAAAAATGCTACAGAATCGATAAATGGTCAAATAAAAAATTTGTCAACGCAATATCCCGGAAAGGATATGCAAGATATAATGGCTATGGTTCTGATAAATACCTCTGCTGCCATTGCTAAAAAAGAAGCTTTGGAAAACCAGAGTAGTGAGAGCGATTTACTTACAAGATTATCTGAAATAAACCAACTGCTGGTTATGGCAGTATAGTTCTAAAAAAATATTCCCGTATAGTTCATCAGTTTTTATGGTTGATAAACCTCAACAGAATCAATCTAGGGGAAGACTCATAGTGTCCTAAAACAGGCCAAATCCGAAAGGAACACTTTAATAAAAGTGATAACATTGGAAGTTTGAATACACTGGTTAACTCCAAAACATTATATTTAGGGGGTTTGATACTCCCTGATGACTATACGGGTTTTTTATTTTAAACTAAAAAGGAACTATGGAAAATAATAACGAATTGATACTGGTACTGGAAATTGTAGTCCTTGCTATTGCAATTATTCTTTGGGCTTTTATTTTTAGAAAAACAGCAGAAAAAAAGAAAAAGCTTTTGATAGATGAAGCCACGAAAGAAGCAGATATGATTAAGCAAACCAAGGTTCTTGAGGCTAAGGAAAAATTTATTCAGATGAAATCTGAAATAGAAAGGCGCAGCCAAGAACAAAACAAACGAAATCTTGCTGTAG
This sequence comes from uncultured Bacteroidaceae bacterium, assembly GCA_964550265.1. Lineage (GTDB taxonomy): Bacteria > Bacteroidota > Bacteroidia > Bacteroidales > DTU049 > GWF2-43-63. The sequence goes on along the minus strand of CAZJYL010000119.1, from coordinate 1,485 downwards.
AGAACAAACTTAAGCAGCGCGAAATGACTCTTAACCAACGGACTGAAGAAATTCAGCGCAAGCAAAAAGAAAATCAAACACTTAAAGAAAATTTAACGACGCAAACCGAAATAATTAACAAAAAGTTAGAGGAAGCCAATAAATTACATAAGCAAAGTTTAGAAAAACTTGAGACTATTTCGGGGATATCAGCCGAAGAAGCTCGCAAACAACTGGTGGATTCTCTGCATGAAGAAGCTAAAATTGAAGCTATGAGCCATGTAAAAGATATAGTTGAAGAGGCTAAAATCAATGCTCATCGAGAAGCGAGAAAAATTATAATCGAAACAATACAACGAACAGCCACTGATTATGCTTCGGAAAATGCAGTTTCTTCTTTTCCCATTGCAAATGATGAAATAAAAGGACGTATTATTGGCAGGGAAGGACGTAATATTAAAGCCCTTGAAGCTGCTACTGGCGTTGAAATTGTAATTGACGATACGCCCGAAACTATAATTTTGTCGGCATACGACCCCGTACGTCGCGAAATTGCAAGGCAATCCCTTGAAAAACTTGTGGCAGACGGACGTATTCATCCGGCAAGAATAGAGGAAGTTGTTGCAAAGGTAAAAGCAAATATAGAGCAAGAAATTATAGAAACCGGTAAAAAAACACTTATCGACCTTGGCATTCACAACATGCACCATGAGTTAATGCGATTGGTGGGAAAAATGAAATATCGTTCTTCTTTTGGGCAAAATCTGCTACAACACAGCAAAGAAGTTGCTAATTTGTGTGCTACAATGGCGGCAGAACTTGGATTAAATCCCAAATTAGCAAAACGAGCAGGTCTGTTACACGATATCGGAAAAGTTCCTGACAATGAACCCGACCTGCCACACGCCCAGCTTGGAATGAAATTGGCCGAAAAATACAAAGAGCATCCCGAAATTATAAATGCCATAGGAGCACACCACGAAGATATAGAAATGACATCTATGATAGCTCCTATCGTTCAGGCTTGCGATGCTATTTCGGGCGCACGTCCGGGTGCACGCCGCGAAGTGGTAGAAAGCTATATTAACCGGCTAAATGACCTTGAAGCCATTGCCATGAGTTACGAGGGTGTGCAAAAGACTTATGCTATCCAGGCGGGTCGCGAATTACGCGTGATTGTAGGAGCCGAAAAAATCAGCGATGGCGCAGCTACTCAACTATCGCTGGATCTTAGTAAACGAATACAAGAATCAATGACCTATCCGGGGCAAATTAAGATTACCGTTATACGCGAAACCAGAGCGGTTTCTTATGCAAAATAATATCTAAAAGTTTTTGCGTGAAAGGAGAATTTGAATACAAATTCTCCTTTTTTATTTTTTTGACCATAATAAATAAATTATTATATTGTAATCATTATTTTCGATTATTTTTTAATCATTACATGGAACTTTCGATACTACATATAGACCTAGACACAGTTTTTGTATCGGTGGAACGAAAAGA
>CAZJYL010000118.1:0-7228 GCA_964550265.1 uncultured Bacteroidaceae bacterium | reverse complement strand
TTTCCATTATTGGTAACTTCAAGATAACAATAAATTACTCCTGTTGAACTGGAATCGCCCCAGATGTAAATAGTCTCGTTTGCCGATAATGGGTTGCCGTCATAGGCTAAAGATAAGTTTTGTGACATTACTGAAGTAGTCAGCAATATTGACAGAATTAGAAAAGACAGTTTCATTTTGTTTAGTTTTTATGTTCAAAGATACTAAAATGTTTTAAAAAATATTTAATAGTTTTTTATCAAGATTACAATATTGACGAATGGAATGTTTTTTCGGTTTTTTACATTTTTCATATTAAACCGGTTAAACAAGTTATGTCCTTTAAAATTTTATTTTTCCACTTTTATGCCTGCTCATTTTAAACAAAACATTTACATCTAAAATAAAACATATATAAATTGGCACATATTTTAAAAACCATGCAACATTTTACTTGTAATTCTGTCTGCTTGATATTAATTTTGGGCTTTGAATTTAAAATTAAATTAAAACGAATATGAAACATCTTCTCACTTTTGTTATGCTTATGAGCATTGGCTTATTTGTTTGGGCACAGCCAACAATCGTAAGTACCTCACCGTCAAACAGAAATGTTTTGATTGAAGAATACACCGGAATTAATTGCGGTTATTGTCCAAATGGTCATGCTTATGGAAACACGGTACTGACTAATAATCAGGGTCATGCCTGGGTAATTAATATTCATCAGGGCAGTTATGCCAATGCAACTCCGGATTATAGAACATCGTTTGGTGATGCTTTATTTAATCAAATTGGTGCAAGCGGTTATCCATGTGGTACTGTTAACCGCCATGTTTTCTCAGGTTCGGTAACAAATGTTAATTATACTACATGGCCAAGTGTGGCAACCACTGTTCGTGGTATGTCTTCGCCTGTTAATATAGCCATTGATGTGGATTTGGACTATAACACCAGAAAATTAACAATCCTTGTTGAAGTATATTATACAGCAAATAGTGCAGTTAGTACAAATAAATTGAATGTTGCGCTTTTACAAAATTGGGTTAAAGGTCCTCAATCCAATTATGGCAATTATAATTCGGCATACATAACATCAGATGGTCAGTATTATCACATGCACATGCTTCGTAATCTATTGACAGGCCAATGGGGTGTTGTAATACCTACTACAACTGCAGGAACATTTTTCGATACCACTTTTGTATATGATGTTCCCAATACTCTTGGACTTGGTAATATTCCGGTATCTCTGCCTAATCTTGAAGTTGTTGCTTTTGTAACCGAAGGAAATCAGGAAGTTTTAAACGCTCATGGAATGATGGTTCCTCCTGCACCAATAGATGCCAGTGTTTCATCAATTGGAGGTGCGCCAACCAGTTATTGTGCCAATACTTTTACCCCAAGTGTAACCATAAAAAACGTTGGTACTACTACATTGACCTCTTTGGATATTGAATACACTTTTGATAATGGAACTGCACAAACATATTCATGGACAGGTTCTTTAGCTACTAATGCGACGGATAACATTACTCTTCCTGCAATTACTATAACAACTAGCGGTAGTCATACATTTTCGGCTTCAACAAAAAATCCGAATGCCTCAGTTGATATGAATACTTCTAATGATGCACAGCAAATAACATTTACTACTATATTAAATTCTATTAACCCGCCTGTTACACAAAACTTTTCAGCCACAACATTTCCACCAAACGATTGGGTTCTAACAGAACCTACACCAAACGGAACAAACTGGAAACGTAGTACTCAGGGATGTACTGCTGCGGGAAGTGCCATGATTAACTGGTATGCCATTCCAAGTGGTATTGATGATCTGATGAGTTATAAAATGAACTTTTCAGGAATGAGCGGTATGGGTTTATCGTTTAATTATGCATATAAACAATACAATTCAAGTTCAAACGACAAATTACAGGTTGATATTTCTACAAACTGTGGTGCTTCGTGGACAACTCTTTGGCAAAAAGCCGGTTCAGCTCTTGCAACGGCTCCGGCTACAACATCAAATTATTCCACTGTAGCTGCATCGGATTGGAAAAACGTTATAGTTGACTTGAACAGCTATAGTGGTCAAAGCGAAGTTTTAATTCGTTTCAGAGCAACCAGCGGATACGGAAACAATTTATATCTTGACGACATAAATATTTCCAATAATACGGGAATAGTTGAATTTGCACCTCAGTTTGGGTTAAATGTTTATCCAAACCCTGCAAGCGATTTCACAACAATATCCATAGAGGCTGAAAATCAAGACAATGCCAATATTGTTATTGTTAATTCCATAGGGGAAGTTGTTTATAATTCTACCAATAATATTGATTTAGGCGTTAATAATATTAACATTAATACCGAAAATTTCAGTAATGGAGTTTATTTTGTGCGCATAATTACTTCAAAAGGAAACATGAACAGTTCTTTTGTTGTTGGCAGATAAATTAAAATTTTTTCAACTTAAAAAGCCGGTAAATCCGGCTTTTTTTTTGCCTTAGCAAATTAGTTTCGATAATTTTATTTAATTTAGCATTAGTTGACAAAAGTGGTACAATTTTGGTCATCTCATAAAAAAATACGATTATGAAAAAAATTAATTTATTATTGCTGTCATTAATTGTGGTAATGTTACATTCATGTAAGACGGCATCAGTTTACACCAATGTTCTGGTACCTGCTCAAATAACCATTCCTCAGCATATTCAAACAGTGGGTATTTTAAACCGTAGTTTGCCTGGCAAAGGTGAGGGATGGAGAAATTTTCTTGAAGGCTTCATCTCAGGTGAATCTATCATGGCCGATAGAGAAGGTTCGTATAATGTTTGTAAAGGTTTGGCTTTTAAAATTAACACCAATCCCCGCTTCAAGGCTTATCTTATGGAAGGAGAAGATTTTCGCGGAACCGGAACAAAAGTTTTTCCAATACCCTTAACATGGGAAGAAGTTGACTATTTGTGCAATAAGTACAAGGTTGATGCAATTGTGGTACTCGAAACTTTCGATAGTGATATAATGCGGGCATCACGTTCCAGAAAAGTTGAAAGAACCGTTCAGGGCGAAAAAGTTATGGTTACCGAATTTCTCGAAGACTTAAATATTCGGGTTAATGCAGGCTGGAGAGTCTATGACAACATTAACAAAAAGATAATTGACCAGGATGTGTTTTATGATGAAAAAGCATGAAATACCGTTGGTAACACACCTGAGGAAGCTGTACGAAAACTCCCTTCAAAACGTGGCGCCATCAACGACGCAGGATATTTTGCCGGAGAAATGATGGGCGTTAGGATTTCACCCAACTGGGTAAGAGTTTCCCGTTACTATTACAAAAAAGGCGATGACAGGCTGGTTAATGCCAAACGTTTTGTAAAAGTTAACAATTGGAAAGAAGCTGTTGTTTTATGGTCGCAATCTGCAAAAAGCCCAGATCATAAAATTGCCGGACGCGCTTGTCATAATATGGCTTTGGCTGCCGAAATGGAAGGAGAATTAAATATAGCACTCGAATGGGCAAACAAAGCTTATAAAGAACATTTTCTTAAAAAAGAAAGAGCATATATAAATGAACTTAATTTGCGGCTGATGGAGGTTGATAAGCTTAAGGAGCAATTGCCTCAATCGGGTAACTGATATAATATTTGTTTATTTATGTGCTGTTCGTCAAAAACGAACAGCATTTTTTATAATATAAACTCAGGTGATTAAAATTTAATGTAGGTTTGTCCTATAATAACAAATAATATAAAATCATGAAGCAATTTTTCTTTGGATTTGTTCTGTTTTGTTCATTTTGTATTTTTCAATCAATTTTTGTTTCGGCACAAAACAGAAGTGTTGTGTCTCTGGACGGTGAATGGAGTTTTGTTATTGATTCCGAATCCAAGGGTTTTGAACTTGGCTGGGGCGAAAACGGACTTCCGGCAAAAGATAAAAAAACAGTTATAGTACCTCATACTTTCAATACCATGGAAGGTTATTATTTGTATTGGGGTGCAGGATGGTATGAACGCAAATTTAATCTATTGCCGAATCAACTGAACAAAACTGTGCAGATTCGCTTTGAGGCAGTAAATCATGATGCTATTGTTTATGTTAATGGCAAAAAAGCCGGCGAACATTTTGGCTCGGGGTATACTCCTTTTAATATTGACATAACACCTTATATTAAAGCAGGAGAAAACACATTAACAGTATGTTCGAACAATGAGCCATCGAAAAAAAGCATTCCTTACATGAAGAGTTTTGACTGGTCGCACGATGGTGGTATTATAAGGAGCGTAAATTTAATTTTCACAGAACCTCAGGCCATGCGCTCAGTTTTTGTTAACGGCATCCCTCTTGGCTATGGCGGCAAGGCTGTTATTTCAATACCATTTGTCGATTATTCTAAAATCAACATTAAAAAAACAAGCTTTAAAGCTATTGTCAGAGAAGAAAATCAAAAAACAAAAAATATTGTGTTCAACGGAATGCTTAAAGGGTCGTTTATAAATAATCGTTTCGAAACTTCGCTTACCCTGCCAAAAGTAAATAACTGGCATTTTGATGCACCTAATTTGTATAGCATTGACATTACCATGTATGAGGGGAAAAAAGCCAAAGACGAAATAAGTACAACATTTGGCTTCAGAAGCATAAAAATAGAAAACAACCGATATGTGCTTAATGGTGAACCAATGAGGCTGATGGGAATGGAATGGACAGTTGGTGAAGATATGGAGCATGGTTTGGCTCAGACTGACGAAAATCTTGTAAAAGGCCTGACTTTAATGAAGAATGCAAACTGCATTTTCGCCCGAAGCCATTGGCAGCAAAGCGAAAAATTCTTCGACTGGTGCGACAGAAATGGCATACTGATTATGGAGGAAGTTCCTTTGTGGGGATGGGAACCTCATGTTGATGACTCCTTGCTGCCCGTTGCAATAAAACAGCTTGACGAGATGGTTGATGCACATTATAATCACCCGAGTTTAATTATCTGGGGTCTGGGAAATGAATTGTCGAGCCACGAAGAAGTAAACATTAATGGTCTGGACGCAATGGAACAGCATGTTCGTAAATTGGACGACTCCAGATTGGTTGCCTATATTTCCAACGGGGTTCACTGGGAAGTGCCGGGTCCCCATAATATACTGCCTGATGCTTCGCCTAGATATGATATGATAATGTATAATGAATACAACACAACATGGTATGGTTATAATTTGGATTCAATACCTGTGGCTCTTGACAGAATACACGGAATGTATCCCAATAAACCTATTACAGTGTCGGAGTGGGGAATATGTGAACCAAAGTTTAAAGGTGGCGATGAACGCAGGGCTATGGAAATGGCCGAGCAGATAAAAATATACGGAAGCAAGGACTTTGTTGCCGGAGCATTGTATTTTTGTCTGAATGACTACAGAACCCATTTTGGCGAAGATTCCACTTATAATTATCCGCAACGTGTACATGGAATTTGCGATGTGATGCTAAATCCAAAACCTTCGTATTATGTTATGAAGCAAATCAGCTCTCCTGTAATTGCGAGTGATTTAAGAGTAGAGGATAACTCAGTATTTATTACTTTAACAGCTAATACGGGAGTGCCATCATACATCATAAGAGGTTATTATATGACTATCGGCAATGAGCACATTGATATTCCTGAACTGGAGCCCGGAAAAAATGTACTTCTCAAGCTCCCCAAAACAGGAGATAAAATAACAATATATCGCCCAACCGGTTTTGAGGTGATGCAGATTGATTTGAAATAATTGCTTAGAATTATTGAAATAAAGCATAAAATAAAAAAGCCGACTTATAGTCGGCTTTTTGTATAGAGTACAAAATGTTTTAAAATTTCTTTTCCTTAATACGGGCTTTTTTGCCACGAAGGTTACGAAGATAAAAAATACGTGAACGACGAACAATACCGTGTTTATTAACATCTATTTCGTCGATAAACGGACTTGAAAAAGGGAATATACGTTCTACTCCGATATTGTTTGAAATTTTACGTACGGTAAAAGTTTTATTGGCGCCTTTGCCCGAAATTTGAAGAACAATACCCTGAAAAGCCTGGATACGTTCTTTGTTTCCCTCTGTAATTTTATATTTAACAGTTATGGTGTCTCCCGATTTGAATATCGGAAATTGTTTGGTCTCTATCAAACTGTCCTCTACGAATTTAATCATTTCTCCCTTATTCATGGCATTAAATTTTGCTTTTTCAAAAGAAAGTGCAAATATACAGCGATTTTTTGACAATAACCCAAAATATTCCGAAAAAATTTAAAATAATTTACCAATTTTAATATTTTTTGCTGAAACCTAATATTAATACTACTACTGTTAAGTTTAATCAGATATATTTAATCTAAAAAAAATATTATTTTTGATTAACATATTTTTGTAAGCATAAATAAATGTCGAAAGAAAAAATATTTAAAGAACTTATTGCGCAAATGGCTAAAGACGGTGATATTAGCTCTTCGGAATATGCCATATTGATAGAAAAAGGAAAAGATCTCGGATATGATAAGGCAACTGTTGATTTGCTAATTAAACTTGAGCTGTCAGATTTTTCCGAAGAAGATTATAACATTGAAAGTTCAGGCGCATATTCCGATGAGGATGAAGAACAAGGCGTGTATAAATTTAAATCGGCCATTACGCGTGGTGGTGCTGTTTTGATTCCAGATATAATTATTGTTGACAAAGACACGGTTACATATAAAAAGCGAAATAAAAACCTGATAAATGTTGATTCCATAACTGTACCCATATCAAAAATTTCATCTGTTGAACTTGACATTAGTTTATGGGGAACCGATATAATCATAAAAACCTTCGGGGCAGGGCAGATTGCGGGAAAGAGATTTACAAAATCGGATGCCAGGCAAATAAAAAAGCTTATTATGGACAGGCAAAAGAAATTAACCTGAATATTTCAGAATTTTATTAAAAAGAACAAAAAAACCGATGCTTTTGCATCGGTTTAATATTTTAATAATTTGTAGCTCTGCGCTCCTGATAGTCAATGGGGTGTTCACAGGGAGGGCAGTTTTTAAGGGCTTTTTTGCCTTTGTGAACATAACCACAGTTACGACACATCCATTCAACTTCGGTATCTTCTTAGAATACTTTGCCGTCGACAACATTTTTCAATAATTTGCGATAGCGTTTTTCCTGCTCGACTTCAACAGATGCTATCATTTTAATCGCTGTTGCAACTTTTTAAAATCTT
>CAZJYL010000117.1:0-7450 GCA_964550265.1 uncultured Bacteroidaceae bacterium | reverse complement strand
ACTCATGCGTTATGGTAATCGTGCAACATAACCAAAATATTCCCGTTCTGCACTTTTGGATGTTCTAACTGTAATATGATAAACAAACACTTCCGTTGATGTTTCGTCATAACGTTTTCCGGTAATATTCCCATCCCAAGGTTTATTTATGTCTGTTGACAAATATACAAGATTTCCCTGACGATTATAAATTCGCATTTCAAAATAATCTAATGTTATGCCTATACCCACGGGCGCAAAATAATCGTTTCTGCCGTCACCATTAGGCGAAAAGGCGTTGGGCATAAACAGTATAAATTCTTCCGAAAGATCTACCCCCTCATAAATTGTGTCGCCACCATCTGCTTTTAACAAATTGACGGAAAAGATTAATGCAAAAAGAAAAAATATCGACTTCATTTTTATTTGCAAAGATAGCTCAACGCTTTTAAATAATTGCGCAAAACTGTTGTATATCAGTTGTTGCAGAATGCCATAATAGACAAAAGCCGTAAAAATATATATAACATAACACTTGTTTTTGATAAAGATTTTAAAATGTTTACGTTTTTGGGGTTATAACTGTTTTCATGGTTGATTTGTTTTTTTATCAAATGATTTAACATCGTTAAATTATTTTGATTAATAAAAACTTGTTATGTCTCAATTTTGTATTATTGCACAAATAATACTATTGAAATGAAAAAATATTTTATCGTTTTGCTTGCTTTTTTTGCGTCGTGTACCAATGAAATAATAATTAGTAGAGCTACTTTTAATTTAAAAGGAAATGTAAAGTCGATTAGCGACACGCAAGGCCAGGGCACGTATGATGAAAACTGGAATGTTTACCCCGACGACACCAGCATTATGGTTTCGTTTATAAACACTCAAAATTTCGATAAGGACGGAAAATGGATAAGTGCAAAAATGGAATTGACTAATGGTATATTATATTTTAAAACCGAAGTTATTTACGATGACAACGGAAATTATGCAGGGACAAAAGATTTTGATGAAAAAGATAATTTGATGAGAGAAACAAATGTTACAGAAATATCCAGAGACAGAATTTGCATGACCACAAAAGATTCGGAAGGCAGAGCTGTTTCCGAAAGCATAAGCGAATACCGAAACGGATTATTAGAAAAACAAACAACTACCTATCTGCCGGAAGGTAACTTTAAAACAACACATCATTATAAACGTGATAAAGATGGTAATGAAACAGAGATAACAATTAATACTATAGATGTTAATTCAGTTCCTGTTGAAACTGAAAAAACCATGAAAGTAAAGATTCTTAAAGATGATGATTACGGAAACTGGACCCGTCAGGTATATTATAATTTAAACAACAACACTTGTATTATTCTTGACAGAAAAATAGTTTATTATGAATAAAAAAAGCCGGAGAGTATAATACTTCCGGCTTACTGTATGTTTTTGGGGGGATTACAGTTTACATTTGTGCGAAACGACTTTTTGTGTATTTGAAATTTTTACTAAATAAATACCGTGTTGAGGAATTGTACAGAAATCAATTTCATTTACGCCCGACGAACAATTTATTATTTTTTGCTCAACAAGTCGTCCATTAACATCTAATAACGAAATAATATGATCGCCCGAAAAACTTGTTGAAAAGTTTAGGGTAAATGAGCTTTCTTCGTTTATCTTTACTGCATTAACTTCAAGAACACTTTTTGGGTCACATTGCGTAGAGACAATACCAAGTTCTGTATTTCTACCGTCAAAATCAATTTGTCTCAATCTGTAATATACATCAGTGCTGTTTGAGGTATTATCCAAGAACTGATACATTATTATTTCATTGGTGTTTCCGGCACCATTAACTTTCGCTATTGAATCGAATGTATGACCATCTTCTGAACGTTCAATAATAAAATGCTTGTTGTTTGTTTCGCTGGCAGTGTACCATGTAAGCAGAGGAGTACCGTTTTCGCAGATCGCACTAAACTGCATCATTTCTACAGGCAAAGGAATGGTTATAGGGCAAAAATATTGCTGGTTGGCTTGATCTCCCGTTGCTCCGGAAAAACCCCACCAAACATTAGGATTGCCGCCAAAAACATTATTAACGTAATCATAAGCACAACATAATCGCTGGTTATTATCAACATAAACACATAGATTTTTAGTTGCAGGATCCCACGTAACTCTTAGAGCATGCATGTTTCCATCAGTTAAGTATGCAGAAACCGGATTAGCTTGTACCGGACCACACTGAGGAGTGCTTTGTGGATTACCATTAATTACAACGGCTGTGTGGTCTTCTGCCATATCATAATTATGCCACGGATTATCGTTGTCATAGGTATCAAATTCAACAATAACCGAATTTGAAATTCCTCCTGCTCCTAATTGTCCTCCGTTGTTTCCGCACTGGCTAATACCTTGGGGCGAGTTTTGGAATATAAAAGCACAGCCATCCGCACCGGCATTATTATTGCCAAAATACATTAAAATTGAGTAGTCAAATGGTGACGCAAAAGATATAGTTCCGCGGTTCCATGCGCAGCCATTTTGACTTGGCGAGCCGGATGTTAATTGGGCACAATTTTGACCCGCAGAAGGAAAATTTATTGAATTGCCATATAAACAATAGTTGGGATTGGGAGAAGTTGCGGTAGTAAAACTCCATACAGAACAACCAGTGGCACCGCCCACTGAGTTTTTGGGAACTACCTTCCAATAATATGTTGTGTTATCGGCCAAAGCTATTGGTATAGAATATGTTGTTCCTGTAACATTGGCAAAAAATGGAGGATTAGAGGTTGTTCCAATATAAAAATCAAAGGAATTATGAGCATTACATCCGGTAGAAGCCGGGGCTGTCCATGAAAAATCTGCAGAACAAGGATTTATATTTGCCGCCCCATTTGCCGGTGAAGGATTAGAAGCGCAAGATGGGGTAGTAGGGCTACAACATCCCAGCATACTATGACCTGCCGGTATTGGATTTAAATCGTTCATTATAACAACACCTGAAGCCCCTAAAACTGTATATCGCATTTCGCTTGGCCATGAGCCATCATTAGTCCTTATTACTTTTATTGTTGCTCCATCATAAGCGTTAAAATAGAAATCTTCTGGAATAACGCCATTCCCAGCTAATGTGACACCAGGTGCAGCAAAAGCAGCTACTCCGTTAACTGTTACGTTAACTGTACCGCCACTCCAGCCATCTCCATATGTGTCTCTTATGCGAAGAGTGTGCTGGCAGGTAGTACAGGTTGTGTTACTTGTTCTAAAAGAGATTGTTGATGAAGAGGAAGCAGACCCAAAAGAGTTTTTAGGCACAACTTTCCAATAATATAATGTATTTGTACTTAAAGCTCCCGTAGAATAGCTTGTTCCTGTAACATTTGCAACAAGAGGCGGGGTAGAGGAAGTTCCAAAATAAACGTCATAAGATGTTGCTGCATTACAGTCTGTTACTGCAGGTTCGTTCCAAGTAAGCAATATACCGCAGTTGTTTTGATTTGTTGCTCCATCTGCAGGACTAAAATTAGAAGCAGAGCCCGGTACGGGACTGGTGGCACTTGTCGTAAAACTCCATGTGGCAGCACCGGTTGCATCTCCTTTATTATTTTTAGGGACAATTTTCCAATAATAAGTGGTACCTGGTAAAAGAAAAGATGTGGTATATGATGTACCTGTAGTATTAATTGCAAAAGACGGAGTTGCACTGGTACCAAAATATACATCATAAGAAGTTGCTCCATTGCAGCCATTATCTGGAGGAGCTGTCCATCTTAGGGTAACTCCGCATACGTTTTGGTTTGTTGCTGCATTTGCAGGGCTATTATAAGTTGCATTATTGGGGACCGTAGGGGTGCAACATGCTCTCACAGTAGTACCCGGTGCGTTTTCAGGTTGCTGAGCCGGCATTACTACGAAAGATGAACCACCTGTAATGGCAACCCTCATTTCACTTGGATAAGAACCTTCATTTGTGCATGTTACATTTATTAAATCTCCATCTGCTGCTGTAAATGTGTGATTTTCTGGTCCAGAACCACCGGACAAAGCAATATTTGATAATACCGCAGTACCGTTAACACTTACAGTAATGGTGCCTCCATTCCAGCCATCTCCCCATGTGTCTGTTAGTGTAACAGTATGAGTACAGCCCAGGGTAGAGGTAAAATTTGCCATTACTGTACCATTAGAAAGACCTGCAATAGTTTCGGAACTTGCTGTTTTTGTTGCAGATTGTGTTGCAGTACCTGTTATGGCGCGTACCTGTAATCCTGAAATGGTAATAATATCAATCTGATCTTGCCTGTTACCATTGGCTTGACTACTTCTGTAAGTTACTGTAATGGTTGTGGCAGTAACATTCATGGATATTGTGGTAATATCTCCACTATTAGAAGAGACTGTACCAGTTCCGGCCTGAAACTCAAAACGAGCAGGAGCCGTTATTGTAAATGTATAATCGGTATTTCTTGCTGCGATTGGGAAATCTCCGTTAGCACCTTCCGTAATCACAATATTTCCCAGCGCAAAATAAGCGGATGGGAAAGTGGGTGTTGCAATATTGAGTGTGGGAGCTGTAACACTTACAGTTGCCTGCGAGCTTTTAATTCCTGCCATAAATATGCAGAATAACATAAGGGCAGAAACAATTTTAATAGCAATGCTCGTCCATTTGATTTGAGATACAGAAATATTCATGGCTAATAAATTTACACTTTGATAATTTATCGAATGTAAAGGTAGTTTAAACGAATGCTAAATAATAATTGTATTACATAAGAAGGTTTGCAAATTGATATAAACACCTGCGATTTGACAAGGGGGAAGATGTTTTTATCAAAAGCCATCTTTGAATTGGCGGATAACATCCATTACGTTTTTTTGAAAGTTTCTCGAAACCGGCACTGCATCAGCTCCATTGTCGAAGTGAAGTAAATAGCCCCGGGAATTTCCCGTTACTTTTTCTATATAATGGATATTTACCATATATGATTTATGACAACGTATAATAAATTTATATTCAGCCAGATTGTCTTCGATGGCTTTCATGGTAATATGGAGTATTTTGCGATTAACAGTGTTATTTTGATATAAAATAAACATACTGTAATTTCCTTGTGCCTCAACAGCAAGAAGTTCAGAAATATCAAAAGTTAAATTAGATGTGGTTTTTTCGCTTTGGATGGTTATTAGTTTTTTCTTGGGACCCGGTTGCTGTTTAATTTCACCTAAATATTGATTAAGAGATTGAGATATTGCTTCAACATGCTTCATGATAAGCTTTTCCATTATTAATATAAACAAATATAATGGCAATATAAATGAAGCTAATACTATTAGAGCAAGAGACAACAAGAAGTTAAATCCTCCAAAACCACAAAAATAGAAATGAATAAATTCCCCAAATAAAACACTAATGAATACAATTACAAAAGCATTTAACGAAAATGCCACACGAATTTTATTCAAAGAATTCGTAAAATACAATGCAAATGTTATAATTAAAGTAATACTGTAAGCAATTAATCCGGGAAATACCTTTTCAATAAAACCCAGTTTACGCAACCCCATTGTACTTTCTACCGGAACAAAGAAATAGAAAAACACTATAAAATATACGCCGATAAGTATTGTTAAAAGAATTTTTTGATTTATCGAGAAAGACTTAACATGGTCAATTAATAATTTAATTCTTGAATCAAAGCCTTTAGATGTAAAAAGTATTATTAGTAAAAGAAAAGCAATGATTATTAAAAAAATGGATAGTTTTTGCTGATTTGATTTTTCAATTTGAATTCTCTCACTTTTTTCACGAACATCTTTTATTTCCTGGCTAATTGCAATTCGTTCCATTTTTTGATTGTAATCGCTTACAAACTTTTCAATTTCTTTATTGTTGAGTTGCATCGTACCCTCGTAAAACGCCTCGAAATGAAAAAGAGCTTTAGTGCTGTTTCCGCTTTTTTTATAAATTTTATACAATAATTCATTTAAGTCGGTTAATAAATTCAAGTGATGTTTGTTCTTTAAAAACTCATATCCTTCGCCGGCATACTTTTGTGCCAGTTGATTGTTGCCGTTATCGAAATAGAAATGCCCCAACCTGCTTAATGCCACCGACTTGTAATATGAATCGGATGTGCTTTTTACATTGTTTGTAAGTTGAAAGTATGTCTGAAGTCCTTTCGCGGTATCCCCAAATAATATATATGTATCTCCAAGCTGTAATTTTCTAAAAGCAGCCAAATCAAGATTTTTATCTTCCATTTCATATTTGGCAGCTTCTTTCAGAACCGTAATGGCTTCTTTGTATCTTTTTAATTCTTTTAATGAAATCCCTATATATACATTAGAGGAGTAAATGCGGGGTATATCATTAATTTCTTGAGAATAGGCAAGGGTTTTTTTAAACAAGGGAAGCGCCAAATCCGGTTTGTGTTGATTTAATTTACATAATCCAATATTGTTTATAGCCGTAATTTGCCCTTGTTTATCATTAATTCTTCTAAAATAATGAGAGGCAACCGTATATGCTTTTTCGGCAAGTTGATAATCATTTAACCTGTAAAATGAATTGCCAACCTCTATTAACTGCCATGCTATAAAAGATTTATCCTGATTAATTGATGTATGCCCTAATTGCCTTATGATAATGGATCTCATATAGAGATATATGGCTTTTGGGTAGTCTTCGTTTGCCGAGTATAAATCGCCAAGCTGAGACATTATATTAACCAAAGAACTATAGCTAGACGGTTGACGCTGCATTTCCTCAACCAAGTTTTCGTAAGTTTTTATTTGCAGTGATATACTATCTGATTTGCTTTCTTTTCCTTCGCTTTGCTTTTCTTTTAAGGTGCTGGAATATAGGGCGGCAGGAAAAATCAAACCCCAAATCAAAAGGCAAATAAAAATTTTACTCTTTGAAAACAGCATATTTTATTTGTCATTAATATCTGTTAATGCAAAGATAGAAAAAGAATTCTCAATAATACGGATGTAAATTTTTAAAAGATTTTTGTTTTTCATCGTATTTGTCTAATACAATTAAACTTAGGGATAGTATTCATGTTGTCAAAACCACTTTCCGCTTTGTCAAATAATCAAAAAGCACTTCTTTTTATGCTTTAATGAATGGAAAAATTTTTTTGTAAAACAAAATATCTGCAAATATTACAAAACTTTTTTACCTTTGCAGCCGTTTTTAATGCCTCGGTGGTGGAATTGGTAGACGCGCCGGACTTAAAATCCTGTGATCTTCGGATCGTGCGGGTTCAAGTCCCGCCCGAGGTACAAAAACATAAGCGCCTGACTGAATATAAAAGTCAGGCGTTTTTTTAATAATACCTTACATAAGATTTAAAATACATTAAAATAAAAAAGCCCCCATAATCGGAGGCTTGAGAGCGGAAAACGAGACTCGAACTCGCGACCCCGACCTTGGCAAGGTCGTGCTCTACCAACT
>CAZJYL010000116.1:0-7603 GCA_964550265.1 uncultured Bacteroidaceae bacterium | reverse complement strand
GTTTAGTCTTAATTATTCCAGCGGAATCCGTGATTTTGGTGTAAAATATGACCTGACGTTTTATCCAAATACAGTTCACACACTTCGTTATGGCATTCAGTCAACATGGCATAGATTCAAGCCTTCGGCAGTAGTGTTGGAGATAACCAGTTCGAATGAGTATTTTTCTGAAATAAGTTCTATTCACACAATTGAGAACTCCGTATATTTTGAGGATGAATTAAAGTGGAATCGCTGGCGTGGTAATATTGGATTTAGAGCCTTTGACTTCATAACTAATTCTTGTCACTATATCAGACCGGAGCCAAGGCTTTCCTTTGGATATATGCTTACCGAGCAGTCCAGTTTAAAGGCGTCGTGGACAATTATGAATCAAAGCGTACATTTGCTCAGTAATACCGGAATGGGCTTGCCTACTGATTTATGGGTGCCGTCCACAAAAAATTTAAAACCGCAAAATTCATGGCAAGCTGCAATTGGGTATGCACGCGATTTGCCAAAAGGGTTTACCTTGACGGCAGAAGCGTATTATAAAAAAAGCAACGATGTAATTGGATATCGTGAAGGAGCAAGTTTTTTGATGATTAATGACCCGTCCGATGCAAACCAGTTCAAATGGGAGGATAATATTACAACAGGTCAAGGCTGGTCGTATGGAGGTGAACTTTTGCTTCAAAAACGCATTGGTAAATGGACAGGATGGATTGGCTATACATTAAGCTGGACTGAGTTGCAATTTGATGAGATAAATAGCGGGCATAAATTTTATGCCAAATATGACAGGCGCCATGATATATCGGTGGTAAATATGTTAAAATTAAACGATTTTATATCTCTCAGTTGTGTTTGGGTTTATAGTTCGGGCAATGCATTAAATCTGCCAATTGAAACTTATGATGCTATTCCTGACTATGGTAATAATCTCGGCTTTGTTGATAATTTATTCACATATTATTATGGTCCCAAAAATAGTTTTAGGCTAAAACCATATCACCGACTTGATATTAGTTTGCAACACAGCAAACAAAACTTAAAATCAATTCATACGTGGGAAATAGGTGTTTATAATGCATATAACAGACGTAATCCATATTTTTATTATATTGACATGTCGTTTTCCGGAGAAAACCAGCTTAAGCAAGTTTCCTTATTCCCACTAATTCCTTCATTTTCGTATAACATTAAATTTTAATCATGAGAAACTTAATTTTATTTTGCCTTTTTACCATGATTATGGTATCATGCGAAGACATGGTTACAAATATTGATGTACCACAAAGTGAGCCACATTATGTTATTCATTCTTATATTTCACCTGAAGATTCATTGTTAACTGTTATTGTTGGCAAGTCGCAGCCTGTTTTCGGGCAGCAGAACAACGATAATTCGTGGGTTGATCAAGCCCATGTTTTCGTTAACAATTTTGAACTTTCCCGTGATAATAATAATTCTTGTTGTTTTTGGGCACCGGCATCAGTTTTAGACATTAAACCCGGCGGGAACTATACTGTTTTGTTGCAAATTGGCACTCAAAATATATGTCAGGCTTCATGCACTGTGCCTGTAAATCGTAATGAATCAATTATTTTTAAAGATATTGATTCAGTTCAGAATCATACCAGTGATGAAAATAGTTATTATGACTATTATGTTATTTATTCATTTACAGACATAGCCGGAGAAGAAAATTATTATAAAGTTGCCTTAGAAGTTTTATTATTAGATCAATATTCCGGTGATACCGTAGTTTTTTATGATTATTATCAAAACGAACAATTCATTAAAGATGCTTTGTTCGAAGGAGGAGTTTATACCGATAGAATAAAATTAGACATGGCTGAGCCGGTTGATAATATAATAGGGTTTAATTTTATCTTATACACCTGTGATAAAAATTACTATAATTACCATAGGGCTATTTTTTCGCAAACGGGAAATAATCCTTTCTCAGAACCTGTAATTATTCCTTCAAATGTTGAAAACGGGCTTGGATGTGTTGCCGGACTAAGAAAATATACAAAGAGGGTTTTTATTCGATAATAAATTTAAGAATCACCAAGTAAAGATATTGGAACAGGTATAAATACCCATAGAAATTTTTTTTTCATTTTTTATCTTATAAATTTTGAGGTTTGCAGATACTATTTAATATTTTGTTAAATTAACAAATATTTATTTGTCTATAATATGTTGATGTTTATCTTGTTAATTAAGTGTAAAGTTGAAAAATATTAAATTATTTAAGTATTTTTACCTGAATATTGGTTTAGTAAAACCACTCTATTATAATTTATAATTAATGAATACTTTTGTTTCATCAATAATAAAATTCATGACGCGAGTTATAATAGTCGATAACGAACCAACATTCAGAAAAGGGCTTAAAGCTATTTTAAATAGTATAGGGAATGTTGATGTTGTTGGCGAAGCTTCAAATGGGGAGGAATTTTTGAAGTTAATTGATGAAACGAGCGCAGATGTAGTTTTTATGGATGTTAAAATGCCTATTCTTGATGGTATTGAAGCTACAAAAAAAGCAATAATAAGCCATCCTAATTTACATATAATAGGTTTTTCTTCATATGAAAACGAGGATTATGTAAGCAGAATGGTAGAAGCCGGAGCCTGTGGTTATTTAACTAAATCAGGTGAGAATTACGACTTAATCACCCAAATAATAAATAATCCTGCTATTGGAATTTTTCCAAATAGCAGAAAGGTCTAATTTAAAAAAAACAGTTATGGAAACCAAGAAAATTTTAATTGTTGACGACGACATCGATGTAATCACCATCATCGAAACTATTCTTAAAAAAGAAGGTTATGTTGTTGTTTCTGCCAATGACAAAAAAGAAGGAATGAAAAAGATTAAGGAAGAAAAACCTGATCTTGCAATTCTAGACGTAATGATGACTACTCATTATGAAGGCTTTGAGCTGGCAAAAGAAATCACCGATGATCCGGAATTGAATAAAATGCCGGTTTTGATGCAAACATCAATCGATATTTTAACTACCACAAAACCTGATGTTCAGGCTATGGCACGCGAGTTTCGTAAAAACCCGGGATTTAAAGACCTGCATGTAATTCTTGTGAAGGATATAAATTCAGGTAAGGCGGGAGTTGATTACTTGTCAGAAGATGGAAGGAATGTTTGGTTCCCTGTAGATGGTTTTGTAAGAAAACCGGTTGATGCCAAAAAAATTGTTCCCGAAATTAAGCGAATTTTAGGCTAAACAAAAAAACAAAATAAAGTAGCAACACACATTGATATGGAAACGAAAATTGACAAAATTTTGGAACGTTACGACAACAGTGGTCGAGATTATTTAATTCCACTGTTACAGGAAATTCAAGACAAGGAAGGATACCTTTCTGAGGAAGCCATTGTTAAAACTGGTAAAAAACTAAAAATACCTACGAGTAAAATCTATGGTGTTGCTACTTTTTACAACCAATTCAGGTTCGAACCGGTAGGCAAATACCATATTATGGTTTGTCGTGGTACAGCATGCCATGTTTTAGGTTCGGCCACAGTTCTTCAGGAACTGGAATCAACATTAAAAATTAAAGCAGGACAAACCACACGCGACGGATTATTCAGTATTGAAGTTGTTGCGTGTATAGGAGCTTGTGGACTTGCCCCCGTACTTAACATCAATGGCGAATTTCATGCCAAGGTGACAACGGAAAAGATTAAGGAAATCATTGAAAATTACAGAGCTAAAGAACAATAGATATGGATAACTCAATCAAAAAATATCTGGAAAACCTTGCCAAGAGCAATGCCAAAGGAATTTCGGTGGCACTTCCCGAAAAAAACATTGACAGTAAAAAAACTACTGTATTTATTGGCGCAGGTACTTGCGGACTTGGCGCAGGCGCAGCAAAAACCAAAGCTGCAGTTGAAGAATATTTCAAAACTAATAAAATTGACGGAGAAATTATCGAAGTTGGTTGTATTGGTTTTTGCGCTGTTGAACCTATTATGGATGTTAAGTTACCCGGAATGAACAGGGTTTCTTTCTCCAAGGTTACAGCAGATAAAGTAAGCACAATTCTTGATAATGCTTTTGCAGGAAAAATTGACAAGGACAGTTCTCTTGGTCAGTTTAAAACGGAAGGCCTTAAATCATGGGATAGTGTAAAAGAAATCAACGAACATCCGTTTTTCGTTAAACAAAAACGCCTTGTACTTAAAAATTGTGGAATCATTAACCCTACCAGCATGGAAGAATATATCCAGAATGGCGGATATGCAGGCTTTATAAAAGCTTTGACATCTATGTCGGGTGAAGAGGTTATAGACACAATTGAAAAAAGCGGTCTTCGTGGACGTGGTGGTGGAGGATTCCCGACCGGAACCAAGTGGAGACTTGCATTTAAAACCCCTTCGGATCAAAAATATATGATCTGTAATGCTGATGAAGGTGACCCGGGTGCATTCATGGATAGAGCAGTTATCGAAGGTGACCCACATCGCTTACTCGAAGGTATGGCAATTGGTTCTTATGCAATTGGTGCAACAGTAGCTTATATTTATATCAGAGCTGAGTACCCATTGGCAATTGAGCGTTTAAAAACAGCCATAAAACAAGCTGAAGAATATGGTCTTCTTGGGAAAAACATTATGGGCTCAGGATTTGACCTACAAATAAAAATCAAAATGGGAGCAGGAGCATTTGTTTGCGGTGAAGAAACTGCATTAATGCATAGTATAGAAGGATATCGTGGTATGCCCAGCCCACGTCCTCCTTTCCCGGCTGAAAAAGGTTTATTTGGCAAACCAAGTTGTATAAATAACGTTGAAACATTTTCAAACGTTTCTGAAATAATTTTGAAAGGTGCAGACTGGTTTAGTTCAACGGGCACTGAAAAAAGTAAAGGAACAAAAGTTTTTGCATTATCAGGAAATGTTAAAAACACAGGGCTTGTTGAAATTCCAATGGGAACCACTATTCGCGAAATCATTTTTGATATCGCCGGTGGTATTGCTTTCGACAAAAAATTTAAAGCTGTTCAAATCGGAGGTCCTTCAGGTGGTTGTATAACAGAAGAAAATCTTGATATTCAGATTGATTATCAAAACCTGATAGCTGCCGGTGCAATGATGGGTTCAGGAGGTTTGGTTGTAATGGATGAAGATACATGTATGGTTGACATAGCTAAATTTTTCATGGATTTTATTCAGCGTGAAAGCTGTGGAAAATGTATCCCATGCCGCGAAGGAACAAAACGCATGCTTGAGATTCTTCAAAGCATTACGTCAAATCCAAAACCGGGAGATAACAATCAGGCACTTGAAAGATTTCAGGGTGTATTACAGCTTGAAAAACTTGCCAAAGTTATCAAAGACACCTCTCTTTGTGGTTTAGGTCAAACAGCGCCAAATCCTGTATTAAGTACACTTCGTTATTTCCGTAATGAATACGAGGCACATATTTTTGAGCGTGTTTGTCCTGCCGGAATTTGTAAAGATTTACGCAAATTCAGAATTATTGTTGATAAATGTACCGGATGTACTGCATGTACAAAGAAATGCCCAACCGATGCAATTATCGGAACCAAAAAGAATCCGCACTTCATTCAGGAAGACAAATGTATTGGATGTGGTGCATGTTACGAAACTTGTAAATTCGAAGCAATTGAAATGTACTAAAAAAAACATTGAATCATGAGTCTGACTATTGAAATAAACGGAAAAAAATATGATGCTGAACAGGGTGAAACCATCCTGACAGTTCTCAATCGCAATGGCATTAAGGTTCCTACATTGTGCCATATGAAAGACTTTGTCCCATCCGGTGCATGCCGTATGTGCGTGGTTGAGCTTGAAGGCAGCGGAAAATTAGTTACCTCTTGTTCTTTCCCTGTTGCCGATGGAATGAAGATTTTAACTCATTCCTCACGCGTTGTTGAGTCGCGCAAAACTATTGTTGAACTATTACTTTCAAACCATCCTGATGATTGTTTGTATTGTATTCGCAACGGTAATTGTGAATTACAAGGCTTATCTAAAGAATACCATGTGGTTGATCGCAGGATAAGGGGAGTGAAAAATAAACACAGAATGGATCACTCCAGTCTTAGTATTACAAGAGATCCCGAAAAATGTATTCTTTGTGGCCGCTGTGTACGCGTTTGTGAAGAGACTATGGGAGTTTCATGTATTGATTACATCAATCGCGGCAGCAAAACTGTTGTTGGTGCATCAATGAATAAAGGACTTAACACATCAAGTTGTGTAAACTGCGGTCGTTGTGTGATGGTTTGTCCTACAGGTGCTTTAACCGAACGTAATCAAACAGCTGAAATGCAGGCTATACTTCAGCAATCTAAAAAAACTGTTGTTGTGCAATATGCACCTTCTATAACGGTTTCGTTAGCTGAAGAATTTGGCATGAAACCGGGACAGGATATAACCGGAATATTGAATGCAGCTTTACGCAAGATGGGATTCAAATATGTATTTGATACAACTTTTGGAGCCGACTTAACTATTTTGGAAGAATCTGCAGAATTAATTGACCGCATTGTTAACGGTAAAACAATGCCAATGTTTACCAGTTGCTGTCCTGCATGGATTAAATATGCCGAGGAATTTGCACCTGATTTTCTAGATAATCTATCAACCTGCAAATCTCCGCAACAAATGATGGGTGCCGTAATTAAGAGCTATTTTGCACAACAGGTAAATCTGGAACCACAGGAAATTTTTTCGGTTTCGATAATGCCCTGTACTGCAAAGAAATTCGAAATGCAGCGTGATACTATGGGACGTGACGGATATAACGATGTTGACTTAGTTCTTACTACCCGTGAATTGATAGAACTCATTAAGTTATATGGAATTAACATGCATCAAATAGAACCCGAGATTACTGATTCTCCGCTTGGAGTTCGCAGTACAGCAGGAAAAATATTTGGAGCATCAGGTGGTGTAATGGAAGCCGCATTACGTACGGCATATAAAACACTTACCGGTAATGAGTTGACTAATTTCAAAATTACTGCAGTTCGTGGATTGAAAGGCCGTAAAGAGGCTAAGATTAAGATTAATGACCTTGAACTAGGAGTAGCTGTGGTTAGTGGCTTGGCAAATGCAGGTGCGTTGGTTGATGAAATCAGAAACGGCCGTAAAGACATTCATTTTATTGAAGTAATGACATGTCCCGGTGGATGTATTGCGGGTGGTGGACAGCGTATTGGAATAGACGAGTCGGTAATTGAAGCACGAATGAAATCATTATATGAAATGGATGACAGAGAGACATTAAAAGTTTCTCATAAAAATCCTGAGCTTATAGAGCTTTATGACAAGTTCTTGAAAGAACCTCTAGGTCATAAGAGCCATGAATTGCTCCATACTAGTTATTTTAAGCGTGACGTTTTATTATAATTTGTGGATAGTTCTTCTAACATAAAAGGGAAAAAAATGGGCAATCTAATAAATAATGAGCTTGTGTACACGGTAAAAGACCGTTGCAGGGTTTGTTATACCTGTGTTAGAGAATGCCCGGTTAAAGCCATTAAGATAATAAATGGCCAGGCTGAAGTAATTTCCTCACGATGTATAGGGTGTGGCAATTGCACAAAGGTATGT
>CAZJYL010000115.1:0-7639 GCA_964550265.1 uncultured Bacteroidaceae bacterium | reverse complement strand
TCGGTAAATACAAAAGCAGGGCTTTTTCCACCAAGTTCCAAAGTTATCGGAGTCAGGTTTTTTGCAGCAGCCTGATATACTATTTTACCAACTGAAACACTACCGGTAAAAAAGATTTTATCGAATTTTTCCTTTAATAATTCTGTAGTTTCATTAACTCCTCCCTCAATAACATGAAAAATCTCAGGTGAAAAATTGTTGTTAATTAGTTTTGACATCAATGCCGATGTGTTTGATGATAATTCACTGGGTTTTAAAATCACCGTATTTCCTGCTGCTATTGCAGCAATGGCGGGTGCAAATGAAAGCTGATAAGGGTAATTCCATGCCCCAATAATTAAACACACCCCATAAGGCTCCGGCTTGATAAATGATTTTGATGGAAGGTTTATTAAGTTGGTCGAAACTCTTTTTGAGCGACTCCAACTGCGTATTTTTCTTATTGCTAAATTTATGTCATTATATAAAATGCCAATTTCAGTTGCATAAGTTTCAAAATCACTTTTTTTAAAATCAGCATAAATAGCTTCATATAAAAGATTTTCGTTGTTTTTTAAAACAGTTTTAAGGTTTTTTAAAATGTTTATTCTAAAATGTAAATCTTTTGTTTTGTTTGATTCAAAAAACTTACGCTGTTGTTCAAGAATTGTTTTGTAATCCATTAATAAAAATGTGTTTAAATTTAAATGGAAGAGTAGGGCAGGATATGTTAGCGGTAGATAATTAAAATCATTTTTAAGATAATTGAAAATAAATAATAATTACCGCTTGATATGGTCATTTTGACTATATGAGTCTGGTTCTTGTTTTGGTTTAGCTTTTAATACTTTTATGAAAAAATAAATCGTTAAACCTGTAATAAATGAAGTAGTAAAAATCATCATTAAAAATGCTGCCGTATTCATTATAATCTCCCTTCTTTTTTGTGTCTGTAATATGCTTTTCTAACCATAAGAGATATTCCTACAAAAACTGACAATAATAATAACCGGGCTAAATTAGCCAATAAAATACGATATTTCAGTTCGCCGATGACGTTTTCATCTGTAGTTGCAGTAATTTGTTCTTTTAAGCCGGCATTTAAAATTTTGCCAACAAGACTTTCATGATCAAACGACCATCCATGCCCATTTAATAAATTATTGAAAGCTGCAATCCAGTCATTGTTTGTTGGCGTAAATATCGCACCCAGAAAAACGATAATTAAAAGAACGGGTGTTACATAAGCTATTAAAAATCTAAAAATTTTACTTACTTTTATGTCTGCACCCAAATTAATTTCTTCCCAGCCTTTTTTAATTCCAAAAAACCATGCAAATAAAACGGCTTCGAAGGCAGCAAAAACGAATAAGGAAAACGAACCTGTCCAATAGTCATATTCATCAAAAACACCCTGATTAAAAAACAAAACCGTTGGCATTCCAATAATCAAAATAATAATACCAAATGTAATTGCTGTTTTTTTGCGCGACCAGCCGAATTCGTCTTCCAAAAATCCCTGAACGGGTGTACCCATGGCAAGTGAAGACGTTATTCCGGCGAAAAATAACAGACCAAACCACATTACACCGGCAATAGTAGCCATTAAAGGACCCCACTGCGAAAACAGATAAGGAATTGTTTTAAAACCTAAACCCAAGCCTCCTAAGCTTGCAAGCTCTTGCACTTTTGGTATTCCAAGGTATCCAACGGCAATAGGAATAATTATTGCACCACCAAGAACAACCTCTACAAACTCATTCATCCATCCTGCAGACATTGCGTTTAGAGCTATATCGTCTTTTTTACGTAAATATGAAGCATAGGCCTGAATAGACCCCATCCCCAGTGATAATGTGAAAAATATCTGACTTGCCGCAGCAAACCAAACTTTTGGATTATAAATAGAATCAAAATCCGGTGTCCACAAGAAATTTAAACCTACCGAACTGTCATAAATGGCTCCGGCTGTTCCGGCTTTTAATGTTACGGCTCTAATGGCAAGTAACAAACCAAAAACAATCAATAATGGCATACCGATTTTTGCCACTTTTTCAACACCACCACATAATCCCTTGCTTAATATATAAACGTTTATGCCTAAGCAAATTAAGAAAAACACAATGGGCTCAAAAGGAATAAGAGTAGCCTTGTTAATAGACACATAATCATTGAATACCTGAACTACCTGGTGTTGATCCATGCCATTAAATGTACCTATTATACTATGGAATATATAAGCCAGAGTCCACGATTCCATATAACAATAATATGAGGCTATTCCTATATTGCTGAAAATACCAAAAACACCAACGTATTTCCAAAGCCTGCGCCTGTCCATGCTCTGCATCATGAAAGGAGAACTGTGAAAGCCATATGATCCGCCAAATCGGCCAATACTCCATTCAATAAACAATAATGGAATGCCAAGCATCACAAAACTCACCAAATAAGGAATAATAAAAGCTCCGCCACCATTTTGGATAGCCTGAACAGGAAATCTTAAAAAATTACCAAACCCAACAGCATTGCCTGCCATGGCCAAAATTAAGCCTACTCTGGTTCCCCAAGCTTGTTTTGTTTGATTCATAGTTTAATTTTTTAAAATAGTTGTCATAATAGGGCATTTGTTGCATAGATAGTTATTACACAAACGACTATATAATTCCAAAAGACCTTGTGTGTGAAAAGCATTTGAAATAATTATATTGGCATGTTGCGCAAATATATTAATTATTTTATTTTTTTCGGGTTTAATATCTTTTAATATATCCCATGCAGAATTTTTAATTGTTGTTTTGCCGGAATAATCATAATATGCTAGCATAACAGGTATTACAAAGTTTATAATAATCATGTCTGTGCCTGATTGCCCAATTATCTCCATTTTTAAAGGTTGATTTTTATTTGCAGAAATTGAATTCGACCAATAATTTGAATTTGGCTGTTGAAATAAATTATAAAATTCATTTTTTGTTGTTTTTGATATTATTTCTTCAAATAAATTTGGGTACCTGTATATAATTATGGCTAATTGCGCAAGACGGACTTTTGGCATTGAAGATGGACGTATAGGATTAAATTTCCATGAATTTAAATCAATTGGTTTAAGGCTAAAAAGTGTTTTCCAGTGTGAATATTCCTGTTTTAATTTAGTTTTATATGTGTCAACTATTTTAAAATTATCATTAAGAAAACCTGCTTGTCCGAAAAGAATTGCTTCAATACTTAAATTTGTTTCTGCTCGGCATAGTTGTTTCCATTGTATTGTATTGCTTAACCATTCCATTGAAACAGAATTATGAGGATTGCCAAATGTTTTTGCAATTGCTTTCCATGTTGTTTCTTGCCAGTCGTAATTGTTTTGTTCAAGCATGTGTTTTATTTCTGCAACTTTTCTGTTTAGCCTTTCTTTTGCCAAGCACTCTATTATTTCAGCAAAACGAATATTATTGATATTTGATAAATAATTTCTACAATTTAAATCATTGCCCAAGAAAGTTAAATTTTTGTTATAATATTTATAAAGCTTAAGGATTTCTGTTTCAGATAGTTCAATTGTGGGAATTAAAAAGTTTTGTTTGTTGTAAATAGGATAATCATATTTTAAAACAACATGTAAAATAATATTATCATAGGCTGAATCTTTATGGTGCTTGTGCTTATACCAATCGCCACTTCGAAGATGAATTTCTGTATTACCTATTATGTGTTTATTGTTTATTACCAATTCAGTACCTTCAAAATCGGGACCATCGCGATTTCCTTTAATGCCGGGTTTTGAAATGAAGCATTTTTCTCCGTTTATCATGGTAAATTGCTGACCGGCAAGCATTTTTTCCCATACATAATGTATAAAAGATTCGGGAATATTCATATTTGGCACAGTTTTGTTATATAATAATTTAGTTGAAATAAGCGTTTAAAATATGGTCAAAATATAAACCCATAATATAAGCCTTTTTTAACTTGTGTATCATATTTTTAATAAATTTGCAAAAACACCAGCCATGCGCACACTATTGTTTTTAATTCCGCTTTTTATATTCATTATGCCAAATTATGTTTCGGCACAAAATGAAGAACCTATTTATGTGGTGGTTGATCAAATGCCCGAATTCCCCGGCGGACCGAATGGCTTGGGCAATTTTATTCATTCTAACCAATCTTATCCACGCGAAGCTTTAGATGCTAAAATAGAAGGTGTAGTAATAGCTTCTTTCATTGTAGAAAAAGACGGTAAAATTTCTAAGCCAACTATTATTTCCGGTATCGGTTATGGATGTGATGAAGAAGTAATACGTTTAATAAACATGATGCCTGTTTGGAAACCCGGAATGAAGGATGGTAAGCAAGTGCGTGTTAAATTAAACATTCCCGTTGAGTTTAAGCTTAGGTAATGAATTTTGCTTTTTTGTATATAATCGCATTTTAAGGGGCGACTATATAACACAATAAAAAAAGCTCTCTTGATTTCAGAGAGCTTTTTTTATAATAAAACAACCTTAAATCCTCACTATTCGTTTATAGCTAAAAATTTCTTTTAAAAGGGAATAAACGAAATCCCAATTGATAATGGTGCCATTTCCGGACCTCTTGTTTTCTCAAACAGAGTAGATAAACCATAATAAACAAACAAGTTATACATTTTATAGCCAACACGTGCGGTAACTCCATAGCGAAACTTGTTTAAGTAAGGAACATTAAAAGTCTTCTCTTTAACTTGATTGTCCACGTGTTTTATGTGATTGTTTATATTGTATCCTATTTTACCACCTACGGCAAATCTGAACACGTCGTCATTTTTGGTTCTGAAACGTATTTCGAGAGGAACATCAACAAAAGACAATACCATTTTGTGTAGTGTTGGAGTGTCAACTCTGTTTACAAAATAGTTTTGAAAGGTAACGGGGTTTGTATAAATATGTGCATTGTATCTCATATTATGGGTTCCAATACCTAAACCAATGGCAAAACTAAAATTTGATGCGCCAAAAGGAAAGTCTTTAACCACACTTAAAGAAGCCCCCGGATTATATCCTTTAAAATCAATAGTGTCAGGTGCCCCGATCCAAACGTCGTTATATATATCAACCATAAGGCGATCCGGTTTTCCGAAGCGGCTTGACAATTTTAAATCTTCTTCTTGAGCAAACAGATTTAAAGAAAAAACTGTGATAATAAAAAATGTAAACAAATTTTTCATGTTCTTTTTTTTTCAAAAATACAATTTTTTTAATAATAATGTAGAATTATATTTAAAGACATTTTTGAGTAAAAAATGAATCCTTATTAGTTAAAAAATGTTAATAATTACAATTTCAATTTTTGCAGTAAGACTGCATCAACAAATAATTTCAGCGAGTTAAGCTGATAATTTGACTTTTTAAAGTTGTTTATAGAACGCAATAATATGCTTTACTTTGCGGCAATTTTAAAAAAAACAAGTATAACCAAATAATTAATTATGTCAATCAGATCGAAATCAATGGACCTTCGTAAACGAGTTCTCGATGCTCGCCAGGGAGGTGGTACAAAAGCCATTGCCAAGCAGGTTGCAATGGGCAAATTAACTGCCCGTGAGCGTATTCTGGCTCTTCTGGACCCCGACTCATTTCACGAATATGATTTATTTGTTGAACATGCCGGAAGAGATTTTGACATGGATAAAAAACATCTTCCGGGTGATGGTGTTATTACGGGAACAGGAACCATAAACGGATATCCAATTTGCATTTATGCTCAGGATTTTACTGTTGCAGGTGGATCTCTTGGATATATGCACGCCATGAAAATTACTAAAATAATGGATCACGCGCTTAAAATGCAGGTTCCGATTATTGGTATTAATGACTCGGGCGGAGCACGTATTCAGGAAGGTGTAAACTCTCTGGCAGGATATGGCGAAATTTTTTATCGCAACACTCTTGCATCAGGTGTTATTCCGCAGATTTCTGTAATTTTAGGACCATGTGCCGGTGGTGCAGTTTATAGTCCTGCTTTAACTGACTTTGTATTCGTTGTAGATAATATTTCAAAAATGTTTATAACGGGTCCCGAAGTTATTAAAACCGTTCTTGGTGAAGAAATTTCGATGGAAGATCTTGGCGGCGCCCGTGTTCATGCTGAAATTACCGGAAACGCCCATTTCTTTGCTCGTAACGAATTTGAATGTTTTGCCCAAATAAAAGCATTGCTTTCTTATATACCATGGAACAATGCGAAAAAAGCTGATAAATTTGAGCCGGCGAAGCCAAACAAAAATTATAAAATTTCATCAATTTTACCAACAGACCCCAAAACTCCTTACGATGTCAGGGAAATTATTCGTGCACTTTCAGATGAAAGCGAGTTTTTTGAAATAATGGAATTATTTGCACCAAATATTGTAATTGGCTTTGCACGTATAGAAGGCGATACGGTTGGTTTTGTTGCAAATCAACCTTTGGTATTAGCCGGAGTTTTAGATGTGGACAGTAGCGATAAGGCTGCTCGCTTTGTTAGATTCTGCGATGCTTTTAATATTCCTATTATTACTCTGGTTGACCTGCCCGGATATTTACCCGGAGTCGATCAGGAGTTTGCTGGTGTTATCAGACATGGAGCTAAACTGCTATATGCTTACAGCGAGGCTATTGTTCCCAAAATTACAATTATTCTTCGCAAGGCTTATGGAGGAGGCTATATTGCAATGTCATCGCGTCATTTAAAAGCTGACTTTGTTTTTGCATGGCCAACTTCCGAAATTGCGGTAATGGGTCCCGAAGGCGCAGCCAATATTATTTTCCGCAGCGAGATTCAGGCTGCTGAAAACCCGGAAGAAATGCGCTTGAAAAAAGTACAGGAATACAAGGATAAATTTGCAAATCCTTATGTGGCTGCTGCTTTTGGATATGTTGATGCTGTTATTAATCCCTCCGAAACACGTAGTTTCATTTCTCACGCTTTAGAAGTTTCAGTCTCAAAAATGGTTACTAGACCAACAAAAAAACATGGTATTCCTCCATTCTAAAAATCTTTAAGCCATGAAATTAACAACAAAAAGAAGTAAAAAGAAAGCAGACAAAAAAGAAAAGGCTGCCGAAGAGCAATATGATATTTTATTAGTTGAGAATGGTGAATTTAAAACCCGGCTATCCAAAAAATATCTCAACCGCAAGTCATTTACTCCGCTAAACATAAAGCATGTGATTTCCGCAATCCCGGGCACGGTAACCAAAATTTTCATTGCCGAAAAAGCAGAAATTAACGAAGGCGATGTAATTCTTGAATTGGAAGCAATGAAAATGCATAACAAAATACTTTCTCCAAGCAGTGGCATTATTAAGGCCATTTACGTGAAAGAAGGTGAACGTGTTCCAAAAAACAAACTTATGGTTGAATTTGAATAAAATCTTTTGATTTTATTTGTAATAAAGAAGAGAGGCATCGATACGGGCCTCTTTTTTTGTTTTTTATAAAATCATATTTGTGAAAAAATATAGTTTTTTATAATGAAAAAGCATATTTATGTATAAGAAACTATCTGATACATAAAAACAATTAACTTTGCAAAGCGAAAAAACACCAATAACATGAGTGCTAATAAATTGTTTGGCGATTTCCCACCAATAACAAAAGAGGCATGGGAACATCTGATTAACGAAGACCTCAAAGGTGC
>CAZJYL010000114.1:0-7661 GCA_964550265.1 uncultured Bacteroidaceae bacterium | reverse complement strand
CTCCATAGTAAATTTGATCTTGAATGTCTCGGATCTATCTCTCAAAGTTCTCAACTTTGGGATACGCACTATTTTGTCTATGCTTCAATATTTCAAAGAACTTTTCTCTATTTTTTCTCCCGCTTCTTTCGATTTGGGAGTGCAAAATTAATTCTTTTTTTTAACTCCGCAAACTTTTTTTAATTTTTTTTTCAACATCTTCTCCAAACACTCTATCATGCTTTGTTTATTAGGGACGGCAAAAGTAATACTTTTTTTATTTCTAACAAACTTTTTTATTCTATCTCCGATTTTTAACTATCCCTTGTTGAAACGGGAGTGCAAAGATAATACTTTTTTTATTCATTGCAACTTTTCCCTTTTATTTTTTTTGCGGCTTTTCAGTGAACAATCCATTTGCTTATCAAATGGGAGTGCAAAATTAGTCATTATTTATTATTTACATCACTTTTTTTGATTTTTTTTTAATTTTTTTTCAATTAGCTGAATTTTAAACGCTTATGAATATATTATTTTTCTATTTATAATTAAATTTACATTTATACCTTATAATATATTACATTAATGCCTCTGACGAATGATACGATGAACGTACCAAAGGACCGCATTCGGCATGCCTGAAACCAAGCCTCAAGGCTTCGGCACGAATCAATTCAAATTCCTCAGGACTATAATATTTTTCCACTTGTGTATTATCGTTTCCGGGTTGCAAATACTGACCTACCGTAATAATATCTGCACTCGTGTCTCTGATTTCTTTTAATGTTTCGAAAATTTCTTCCATAGTCTCGCCAAGACCTACCATTATTCCGCTCTTTACCCTCATTCCCATGGCAAAAGCAATTCGCAAAACTTCCAAACTCCTGTCGAATCTGGCTCCGGACCTGATTTTTGGCGTTAAACGTCTTACTGTTTCAATATTGTGGCTAAAAATATCGGGCTTTGCATCGGCTACTATCTGAATCAACTCCTTTTTAGCATGAAAATCCGGTACTAATATTTCAATGGTTACTGACTTGTTTAATGCGCGAACTGCATTAATGCATTTTGCCCAATGCTCTGCACCCTCGTCTTGCAAATCATCCCGCGTTACCGATGTAATAACGCAATGCTTCAATTTAAAATGCTTTACGGTAGCTGCCAGATTATCCGGCTCTTCCATGTCTGGTGGCAGGGGTTTAGTATGATCTACAGCGCAAAACCGACAATTGCGGGTGCATGTGTTACCTAAAATCATAAAAGTTGCCGCCCCGGCTGCCCAGCATTCACCAATATTCGGGCATTTACCACTCTCGCAAATAGTATGCAAACAGCCTGCCGATAAGGCCGACTTCATCTTTGAATATACTTCTGCCGAAGGCAATGTGCTTTTAAGCCATTTGGGCTTTGTTTTAAAAGACGAGTTTTTATTTAGGGAATCCATTTGAAAAATTACATATTGTATCGCTTTCCGAAATTGGCCGAAATATAAAACGAAATAAAATAATTCCTGTTTTTATTAAATGCCATAATCGGTATCTTGCTGACATAAACATCTACTACTACCCCCGTTTCAATATATCTGAGAAGGCTCTTTTCCGGACCATACTCAAAACTGAATCCTGTTTTAAAATAAGCTCCCGGATAAATTCGGCTTTTGCTAAAACCTTCCAAAAAAGGTCCTCGCCCGTAAATATTGGACAAATTATGCTCTTCGGGATTGTAGCGCTGCAAAACCAAATCATAGTAATAACTGTATGCCGTATTATCCAAAATGTATAAATATGTGGGCTTGGCAAGTGCTATACTGGCACCAAAAGAATAAAACCTGCGTACGTCAATGCCACCCCAGTATGGTTTTTCGTTCATCACGCGCAAACTTCCCATGCCTATACGGCTCATAAACACATAATACTGCTTGCCATAGACAAATTTACGTGCTTCATCAAACATGTAAACATTAGACATTTTAATCTCCTTGGGATGTTTCATGTTTACTATGTCAAAATCAATAAAACGACCTGAATTAACAGTGTTTCTCTGCCCCCAGCGAAAACCTAATCCCAGCCCTTCGCTATGAGCCAGGAAATGAACGGAGTATTCCTTTTTTAAAATAAAACCGGTTTCATTTCCGGTTTGCCCTATAGTTTGAGCATTTAATGAAATAACCGGGAAAAGACAAATTGATAATATGAATAATGCAGCATACAGCTTCATAGATAATGCACCAAAAACCTGTACAGGCAGATGCTTTTATGCTTTTGTGGTTTCTACAACAGGAGTATTATCCGCGCTTCCGTTGTGATATGCAGGGCATGTATGATGAGACCTGCAACTCGAAAACAAAACAATAATTAAAGAAACAACAAACGCAACAGCAATCAGTTTTTTCATGATAATTGATTTTAAAAGGTCAAAGTTAATAAATCTTTTCTTTAGTTCAAAATTTAGAAATGTTAAAGTTGAAAAAAGCCCAACCCTAAATTTGCCCTTATTGAATAAAAAAACCTAAGTTTGCATTATTGCTTTATGTGTATATTTAAATTCATGTTATGACGATAAAGCCCGAAGACGTTAAAATACACAATTCATGGCTGCCCTATCTGGCTGCTGAATTCACCAGCCCTTATTTTGCGGAATTGAAAAAATTCCTCACCGAAGAAAAACAGAAATACAATATTTTTCCGCCGGGCGATAAGATTTTTTCGGCTTTTAATTCTACGCCTTTCAACAATGTAAAAGTGGTAATTCTTGGACAAGACCCATATCATGGCAAAGGACAGGCTCATGGTTTATGTTTTTCGGTAAGTGCGGGTGTTGCTTTTCCGCCTTCATTGGTAAATATTTTCAAGGAGTTGAAATCTGACCTTGGCATAATGCCGCCGAACAGCGGAGAATTATATGCTTGGGCCAATCAGGGGGTATTGCTTTTAAATACCGTTTTAACCGTTCGCGAAAACATGCCGGAGTCACACAAAAACAAAGGCTGGGAGCTGTTTACCGATAGCGTGATAACTCAAATATCAAAACATAAAGAAAACGTGGTGTTTATTCTTTGGGGAAATAATGCCAAAACAAAAACAAAACTGATAGATTCGTCAAAACACTGCATACTCACTGCCGCACATCCTTCGCCGCTTTCGGCAACCCGTGGCTTTTTCGGCTGCAAACACTTTTCCAAAACCAATGAATATCTGATATCGAAAAACATTGAACCCATAGACTGGAAACTGTGATTAAACCAATTGCAATAATATTATTGTCAGTTTTATCCTTATGCGCCCGGGGTCAAAAAGATGCAACTATTGTTATAGAAGAAAATAATTCCAAAACAACAAAATCGTTTCCCGACTCTGTTTCTTTAGACCAGTACATTCAAAAACTGCTTAGGGAATATTATGCCGATGGTTATTTATATGCATCATACTCCTTTCGGCAGCCGTGGAGTGCGGGGCAGCCTGAAGTTTTAGTTACAACAAAAAAAAGAATAAAACTTAAAAAAATTGAAGACGGAAATATTGATAAAACAGTTTTACATTCCATTGGATTTAATAAAAAAAGTGTTTCAAGGTGGCATACTCCAAACCCTGAGCAGATACTGGAATGGGAAAATAAAATTATTACATATTACGAAAACAACGGATATCCTTTTGCCATGGTTTCTTTCAATATAGATTCTTTCATTGGAGATTCGGTATGTGCTTCGTGGCATGTTACGCCCGGGCAGTCCATTGTTTTTGACAGCATAGTTCAAAAAGGGAAATTTAAACCTTCTGACGGGTATATGTCGGGCTGGCTTGGCATAGAAAAAGGCAAGCCCTACGATGAAAGAAAAATAGTGGCATATCGGCAGCGCTTAATCATAAGTGAACTTGTAGAAGAAGAAAAACCCATGCAAATTCATTTTACCGAAGGCAAGGCAAGGCTTTATTTTTATCTGAAAAAGAAAAAATCTAATCTTTTTGATGGTATCCTCGGTTTTTCGCCCGACAGGGATAATCCTGCAAAGCTTGTATTTAACGGAGACGTAAATCTGCGGCTTTCAAATTCCTTCAATCATGGCGACTTAATTTCCATGAAATGGAAAAGCAGTGCAAATAATTCTCAGGAAATAAATTTAAAAGCTTCCGTGCCGTATATTTTCAGTTTGCCTGTTGGCGTTAATGCAGCATTAGACATATATAAGCGCGATACGCTTTTTTTAAGGACAAAACAGCATTACGGACTGAACTTTTTTTCGGGAATAGCAGGCGAAATAGAGTTTTTTATTGAAAATACCGAAACGCATGTGATTGACCAGAGTATTTTCAGAACTGCAACCTCATTGCCGGCATGGGCTGATAGCCGTTCAACAACGGGTGGATTGCGCATTTATGTTCCTAAAACGGATAATCTGTTTGTTCCGCACAATGGCTATATGTTCAGCGTGGGAGCTTCGGGTGGAAATAAAAAAATTTTTAAAAATGCCGATGCGCCCGAAACAATTTACCAGAATATAGATTTGGAAACTTATGTGGCTTCATTTATTTCCGAAATTTCATTATTTAAGCCCATTGCAGGGGCATTGCATTTAATGGGCAATACAAGGCTTGGCTTTATCGAAGCGCCAAAATTATTCGAAAACGATTTGTTTCTTCTTGGCGGATTACACACATTGCGCGGGTTTGACGAAAAAAGCATGGCTGCATCAAGATATTCGGTTTCAACTGTAGAATTACGTTTTTTCTTCGAAAAATACAGCTACCTTACCTTGTTTACAGATTATGCAGTGGTTCGCCAAATTATTAATAACACGGATTTAAACAAATATTATATTTCTTTAGGTTGTGGTTTGTCTTTTAGCACAAAGGCTGGAATATTCAATATTTTTTATGCACTTGGCAAACAAAATCCGGGTGACTTTTCCATGCGTAACGGCAAGGTACATTTTGGCTTTGCAACAAGGTTTTGAATTTTTTTCCTTGTACTACACTTTTATTTTCGGCAGAAAATATTATATTTTAAAACACACCACAACGCCCTGAATCCGTCTTTCCAGCCAATTTTCTTGCCTTCTTCGTAAGTACGGCCATAATAAGAAATACCCACTTCGTATATGCGCACATTTTTTACCATGGAAACTTTTGCTGTCACTTCGGGCTCAAATCCAAAACGGTTTTCGCGCAGATTAAATCATAAAACAATTTTAAAATCTCAAAAGTGCAATAAAAACATACCCACGAGATTACAGTAAATTGAAAAGACTTTTAGAAATCGGGACATGCATTTTTATAATATCTTTTCCCTTTGTGGAATTGTGAATCGTGATGTTTGCAATAACCTTTGGCAAAACTAATTTTCCAACTTAAATAAATATCACTGCCATAAAAATCGAACCAGCCTGTCCACGACGAAAAATAATCTGTGCCTATAGTTAGGTTCCATATTCTAACGGCCATACCGGCACGTAATCTGTTCCATTCCAATACCGAAAGAGGAATGCTTAATTCGAACATTCGTTTTTCGAAACGTGGGGTAAAGCTTAATTGGGTAGGTCTGATTACTGAATTTTTAAACACAGGCATTGGGTGTACAAAAGAAGTATTGAAAAACCAATATCCCGCGGGGTGCCACTCATATTGAACGGAAACCGCTGTAGGTAAGCCCATAACAAATTCATCATTGTCGGGCTCTAAAGAATGTGCAAAATGCAAATTGAATTCATTTCTAAATTCATTAATATTATCAGGGTCGAAATTATTGAAACCAGGCCAATAAGTGGTTGACTTGTCAAAATCGTATAAAAACGAATTTTTTCTGAACTTAACGTAGCCGAGATCCAAAATGCTAATGCCAATTTTATATTTGTAAGAACTCCACTTTTGGCTGCAAAGTTGGCGGGATTTTATAAAATTGCTTCCGTCGCGCTTTTTCTGAAAAACATAACCTAAATCAACAGCCCATCCGCCCCCAAGCGTTAGCCCATAATCGGTGGTATATTCGTTGTTTGAATAGTCAATGGGGAGTGAGGCGGCATAATTTGCAGTAAGTTCTTCAACCGCCAGCGTTGAATCGTCATGAACAATATAATGCGCATAAGGGGAATTAAAAAACGAACCACCAAGACCCAACGTCTTCTTTAATGTTCCTCCAAAAGCCATATAGTTTGATGAAAATGTGGTAAAACATTTTGAATAGCTTAATGCTATTTCTGCCCACGACAAAGCAGCCAGTTTTGTATTTCTGAGCTCATAAAATTCATTGTGCTGTGGCTCAAAACCAATTCCCTCATAAAGAAATTTAGACGCATGGTATTCTATGCCTTTGGAACTTGCTGCACCACGCATTGCCATTTGAAAACCAAAAGCCTGGTCATCTTTGCACAGCATAACAGATGGCAGCTCCACGCGTGTACTGAAATTTGCATTAAGATTGCGGCATTTATCATAATTATCTTTCAACACAGGTTTATCTCTGCCAAAATCGGCAGCAGGCGACAAAACCTCCAGAAAATACAATTCCTCATGCGGAACATACAAACTGTTATTTTCGCCAAAAGCATCAAGAGTAACTATATTTATGTCAAGCCAGTATTTAGAGTCCACCATTCCCGCAGGATTAATCAAGTTGGAATTTATACCGGCATAGTTGCTGTTAACAACCCCCCACATCTCTTGCGAAGCTACATTAAAAGTAAAATAAGTTAGCAAAATAATGCATAAAGCAATTTGTCTTTTCATGAAAATAGTGTCTTAATGATAAAATCAATGTGCTAACAAAGATAACATATTGAAGTTGCGAAAATACAAAATATTAAAAAGGACAGATATAGAATAACCCTATCATTTAAAAAATTTGATACTTTAGCATAATGTTTCAGTATATAGCTTTTGTTGTAACTCAAACTCTAATCCGCATCATTCCGTTTTGGGCAATGTATGGATTGTGTTATGTCAATGGGTTAATCATTCAATATATATTGCGCTACAGGATTAAAGTTGTATCAAATAATTTACACAATTCATTTCCCGAAAAAAGCAAAAAAGAAATAAATAAAATAAAACGGCAATTTTATCAATACTTTGCCGAAATGCTGTTTGAGGCAGGGAAAGGCTATAACATGTCGCGACGCAAATTAGAAAAACGTTACAAGGTAAATAATCCCGAGCTGATGGAAGAATACTACAATCAAGGCAAAAGTGTTATATTGGATATGGCACATTTCAACAACTGGGAATGGACTACGGGTGTTTTTGGCGAAATTTTCAAGCACAAAGTTTTTGCTATTTACAAGCCATTGAAAAATAAGAAAATTGATGAGTACGTACGTAAATCAAGAGAACGCAGGAACTACCATCTTGTTCCCATGAAAAACACGGGATTGATGTTTCGAAACATAACTCATCAGCCATGCGCATTTGTCATGATTTCGGACCAGTCTCCCACCCAGCTCGACAAAGCACACTGGATTGATTTTTTAAATCGCACAACCGGCTTTTTGCATGGACCCGAAACATACGCACGCAAGTTCGGTTTGGCTGTTGTATTTGCACAAGTACTTAAAATTAAGCAAGGTTATTACGAAATAAACCTGATTCCCATAGCCGATACGGCTAATGATTTACCCGAAGGACATATCACAATGCGCTATGCGCAGCTATTGGAAGAAACCATCAAAATGCAAACATCGCGCTGGCTGTGGT
>CAZJYL010000113.1:0-7773 GCA_964550265.1 uncultured Bacteroidaceae bacterium | reverse complement strand
GGCACATGGAATGCTCGGCTATGGGTGCAAAATATTTGGGAAATCCTTTTGATATTCATGGCGGAGGTATGGATTTGCTGTTTCCGCATCATGAATCTGAAATTGCCCAATCAATGGCTGCAAATGGGATTCAACCTGTAAAATATTGGCTGCACAATAATATGATTACCATCAATGGTCAGAAAATGGGAAAATCTTTGGGCAATTTTATTACGCTTGAGGAGTTTTTCACAGGTAACCATAATTTGCTTGAACAGGCTTATTCGCCTATGACAATAAGATTTTTCATTTTACAGGCTCACTATCGTGGCACTGTCGATTTTTCCAATGCTGCCCTGCAAGCTTCGGGAAAGGCTTACGAGCGTTTAATGAAGGCATTTGACAGACTTGACAACATAACAACAGGCTCAGCCGGCGATTTTGACGTAAATAAATTGTCGAATGAGTGCTACGATGCCATGAACGATGATTTCAACACGCCGATGGCTATAGCAGCTTTATTTGATGCAGTTAAATTTATTAATGCAGTTGCAGATAAACAAGCGTCAATGTCCGCTGAGCAAAAAACATCGTTGCTTAAATTAAAAAAGGATTTTATTCATGATATTCTCGGCCTTAAACAGGAAGATGAAGAAGGTGCTTCAGCAAAAGGAATTGAAGAAGAATTGATGAAGCTTATCATTGATTTAAGACTGAAATTCAGGCAGGAAAAAAACTTTGAAATGTCTGATTTTATCAGAGACGAATTAAAAAAATCCGGGGTAGAACTAAAAGATACAAAAGAAGGTACTACCTGGAATAAAAATTAATTAAAACTTGTTGATTTTAATAAAATGAAAATAAAAATATTATTTCTTGCAATTATTATTTCAGTGTTTACTTCCTGCGGTGGCGACAAGAAAAAAAACAATACTGACAGAAATAATAATGTTGCCGAAAACATTGTAGTACCTGAATTTAACGCTGATAGTGCTTATGCTTATGTTGAAAAACAAGTATCGTTTGGACCTCGGGTGCCCGGAACAAAAGCGCATTTAGCATGCAGAGACTGGCTTGTGTCGGAATTAAAACGCCATGGTGCTGAAACGGTAGTGCAGGACATAACAGTCAGAACATTTGATAATACCATTATTAAGGGATTTAATATTATTGGCAGCATTAATCCTGAATCGCAAACAAGAATCATGTTGTCTTCGCATTGGGATTCCAGACCTTTTGCTGATTGGGACCCTGATCCCGCCAATCATCGAAAACCAATTCCCGGTGCTAATGACGGGGCGTCCGGTGTAGGGGTTTTATTGGAAATTGCCAGAGTTTTAAATTCTAATAAGCCGAATATCGGGGTTGACATATTTTTCTGGGATGTTGAAGATTATGGAGAGCCACAGGATTCTCAGGACCATGAAAAGGAAGATACTTGGGGACTTGGATCGCAATATTGGAGCAAGAATCCTCATAAGCCAGGATATACTGCCCGTTATGGTATTCTGCTTGATATGGTGGGAGCTTCTTTTGCATCATTTTATCATGAAGGCTTTTCGCAAAGATATGCCCCGTCGATTGTGTCAAAAGTGTGGAGTCATGCGCATGAGTTGGGATATGGAAATTATTTCCTCAACACGGAATCAAATCCAATAATGGACGACCATTATTATGTGAATAAATATGCCAATATTCCTACAATTGATATTATTCATCAGGTCAACAACTCGCAAACCGGATTTTATCAATACTGGCACACATTAAAAGATGACATGAGCCAAATAGACCGCAATACTCTTAAAGTGGTCGGACAGACTTTGCTAAGAACAATTTTTTATGAAAAATAGCGTGGCTTGAAACCCCATGGCGCGTTTTATTTATCTGATTGTACTTTGACTTAAAATAAAGACTTCGTAAATTATGCATAAGTTATATTATGTTGTTTTGTTTTGCATTGCTTGTTGTTTTTTCAATAAAATTCATGCACAAAAAAACGACTACATTGGACCGAGTGACTCTTTGGCAAAAATAAAACTTGAACAGTGGCAGGACATTAAATTTGGATTGATTATTCATTGGGGGCTTTATTCCCAGTTAGGAGTTGTTGAGTCGTGGGGGCTTTGTTCCGAAGATCAGGATTTTCAAAGCCGCAATGGTATGGATTATATCGACTATAAAAATCTTTATTTTGAACAAATCAAGTATTTTAATCCGCAACAGTTTAATCCTGATTTATGGGCAGAAGCCGCGCAAAAAGCCGGAATGAAATACGTTGTTTTTACAACAAAGCACCATGATGGCTTTTGCATGTTTGATACAAAACAAACCGACTTCAAAATAACCTCAGGCGAAAGTCCATTTAGTAACAATCCAAAGGCAAACGTAGCAAAACACGTTTTTAATTCGTTTCGCAGCAGGGGGTTTATGATCGGGGCATACTTTTCGAAACCTGACTGGCATAGCCCTGCTTACTGGACGCCTTTGTTGGCTACACCTGACAGAAATTGCAATTACGATACACGTAAATACCCTGAACGCTGGAAGGAATTTCAGAATTATTCATTTAATCAGATAGAAGAATTAACGACAGAATACGGAAATATTGATATTTTATGGCTGGATGGGGGGTGGGTGCGCCCCGATTCAACCATTAATGACGAAGTACGTTCCTGGGGCTATAATATTCCAAAATATGAACAAAATATTGATATACCAAGGATTGCAGGTATGGCCCGCAAAAACCAGCCTGGTATTTTAATTGTTGACCGTACCGTTCATGGCCCTTTTGAGGATTATCGTACACCTGAGCAAAGCGTACCGGATACAATTCTTCCATATCCGTTTGAAACATGCATGACCTTGACGGATAATTGGGGATATGTGCCAAATGCCGGATATAAATCAGCAGAAACCATTATTTTGTCAATGATTGATGTTGTTTCAAAAGGCGGTAACTTTTTACTTGGTATTGGTCCTGCCCCTGACGGAACATTTGAAGATAAAGCTGTTTTTGTTTTAAACGAAATAGGAAAATGGATGAGCGTTAATGGCGAAGCCATTTACAATAGTCGTCCTTGGCAACAGTTTAAGGAAAATGACAATATTAGGTTTACAAAGTCGAAAGACGGAAAATATTTATACGTTTTTGCTTTGAAATGGCCGGGGGAAATACTGACTCTTTCCGGTTTGTCCGGATTGAAAAATCCTAAAGTTTCCATGCTTGGATCAAATATAAAGATTAAAGCAAGAACTTGTGATGATGGTCTAACGCTTTTTTTACCTTCAGCATTACAGAATGTCGAAAATCGTCCGACGCCTTATATATCCGTTTTTAAGATTAATTTAAAATAATCAAAAATCATTTTGCAAGCTGAAAAACTAGTTTTCTTTTTGTATTGTGTCAGCTGTATGCAGACAATTCCAATGGAAAATACTGATGTGATTAACCAGTGATGCTTATGGTATGCAATAGAGGTTTATTTAATATTTGAAGTCCTTCAGGAGTATCACGTAAAATGTTTTCGTTTTTGAAGTCGCTAAGGATACGAACTGCATTTTCATTGCTCATGCCACTAAGTTCGGCCATGTCTTTTCTCGAAATATAAGACGGTATCACATCGTTTTTAAAAACATCATTTGACAAATACAGAAGCACCTCAGCCATGCGACCTATAGTTTGTTTAAGGCTTAAACAGCTCATTTTGTGAAATAAAATTTTATAACTGTCGCAAAGCCATGCCACAATGCTGTTGTTGAACTTTGGGTTTTCGTTTATCAGCTTAATAACTTTTTCTTTTTCGATTAAAAAAACCGTAGAAGGAATTAAGGCAACCGTAGAAAAATAGTAGTGATTGCCAAACAGCGAAGACATGCCAATAAATTCAAAAGGCAATGTAAGCATGAAAGAATAGCTTTTGCTGCCCGGTCCTTCAATGTACGATTTGGTAGCGCCTTTTGCCAGCAAAATAAAATATGAAGTAAAAGCACCTTGTTTTCCTATTGTTTCGCCTTTTCGAAAATTCAGAGGATTGCGTAAAATTTGAATTGCCTCGCGTTTTTTAAGTCCCATATTTTTCAACCATTCCATCATTTCAGGAAAATCATGCTGGAGATGTTTCAATGTTTCCGCTTCATCTTCG
This sequence comes from uncultured Bacteroidaceae bacterium, assembly GCA_964550265.1. Taxonomy (GTDB): domain Bacteria; phylum Bacteroidota; class Bacteroidia; order Bacteroidales; family DTU049; genus GWF2-43-63. The sequence goes on along the minus strand of CAZJYL010000113.1, from coordinate 3,652 downwards.
CTGGTTTCATCTTCAAGATGACTTGGTTTTAGTTTCTGCAAGGTTACATACATTGCAATTTTTTCGGCGATAGAACTGAGCATTTGCATTTCCTGTGGAAGAAAAATGCCTTTTTCCGATTTAACCGGTTTTGTGTAATAAACTCTGATTTCCCCGATTATTTCACCATAAGCTTTTATTAATGCGCTTTGTTTTAATTCTGTGCGTTGCAGTCCTGCTCTCGTGAAAATTTTGTCGCCAAGGATAATTTCGGCTTCGCATAAATCGGAATATCGCCAGCCTGAAGGTATAATATTTAATATTTCTTCAATAACTATTGCTATGTCTTTATCTATAAATTGTAGGGCTTTGTCAATTTTATATAAGCAATTTAATTCCCTGGCTCGGTCTTGAAGTTCTGAAGTATTCATTGTCAAACAGATACGTAATAATCAATTTAGATGTCAATTGTTTTGTTTGCAAAGATAGTACAAAATAAATCATGGCAAAATTTGATTTTCATCACTTTGCATTGTGATTTATAGCATTTATGGATGATGAATTTTGCGCTATTATATTTTAGGGGAATGCTTCAATAGGGATTAAATTTGCATAAGAAATTAAATTCCAAACAATATGAACGTTAAACAAATTTTAGAAGACCTTGAGCGTAGGAACCCGGGCGAAGTTGAATACTTGCAGGCTGTACGCGAAGTACTTGAAACTATTGAAGAAGTAGTTAATGAAAATCCTCAATTTGAAAAAGCAGGGATTATTGAGCGCATTATTGAGCCGGACAGAACTTTGATTTTTAAAGTTCCATGGGTTGGCGATGATGGAAAAGTATATGTTAATCGTGGATATCGTGTTCAGTTTAACAATGCTATTGGACCTTATAAGGGCGGTATTCGTTTCCACCCAAGTGTAAACTTATCAATCCTTAAGTTTTTAGGATTTGAACAAATCTTCAAAAACAGTCTTACTACTTTGCCAATGGGTGGTGCCAAAGGTGGTGCCGATTTTAATCCCAAAGGGAAGTCGGATGGCGAAATTATGCGTTTTTGCCAAAGCTTTATGCTTGAATTATGGAAAATTATTGGTCCTGAAACAGACGTTCCTGCCGGTGACATAGGCGTTGGCGCACGCGAAATTGGATATATGTACGGTATGTACAGAAAACTTGCTTGTGAAAATACCGGAGTTCTTACCGGAAAAAGCATTAATTGGGGTGGATCACTCATTCGTCCTGAAGCTACCGGTTTTGGAGGAATTTATTTTGTTGAGCAAATGCTCAAAACAATGGGAACCGACTTTAAAGGTAAAACCGTTTCTTTATCCGGATTTGGTAATGTGGCTTGGGGTGCAGCATTAAAAGCAACTGAACTTGGTGCAAAAGTTATTACTATTAGCGGACCAGATGGTTATATTTTGGATGAGGCAGGTATTAGCGGTGAAAAAATTGATTATATGCTTGAACTAAGAAATAGTAATCAAGATATCGTTAAGCCTTATGCCGATAAATTCCCCGGCTCAAAATTCTTTGCCGGAAAACGCCCATGGGAAGTAAAGGTTGACATTGCCCTTCCTTGCGCAACTCAAAACGAACTTAATGGCGAGGATGCTAAAATGCTTGTTGCAAATAAGGCTATGATTGTTGCTGAAATTTCTAATATGGGATGTACACCTGAAGCTATTGAAGCTTTCTATGCAGCCAAGATTCCTTTTGGCCCCGGAAAAGCCGTTAATGCCGGTGGTGTTGCAACATCAGGTCTGGAAATGACACAAAATGCAATGAAATTGTCATGGAATGCAAAAGAAGTTGACGAACGTTTACATGCAATTATGAACAATATTCATGAAGCTTGTGTTAAAAACGGAAAAGAAGCTAATGGTTTCATCAATTATGTTAAAGGCGCTAATATTGCAGGCTTCTTAAAAGTTGCCAAAGCAATGGTTGAACAAGGCGTTGTTTAGCATTTTTTTAACATTTTTAGTAAAAAGCCCTGATTTTATCAGGGCTTTTTTATTGGCAAAAAAAACAAATAATGTTTTTAAATTTGCATGAAATATTTTTATAATGAGAATTAAGCGCGTGTCAACCGAAATACTTGATGACAAAACTCATGAAGTAGATCTTTCTCCGGCTGATGGTTTGTTTAAACAATACGAGGGGAAGAAGAATTTAATAATACCATTGCTTCAAAAAATTCAGGAATTATACGGATTTCTTCCTGTTAATGCAATTGTGAAAACATCTGAAGTACTTCATGTAAACCTTAGTGTTGTTTATGGTGTAGCTACTTTTTATTCTCAATTCAGACTAACACCGGTTGGAAAATATATGATAAAAATATGTCATGGCACGGCTTGCCATGTACAAAATGCCCCTGCTATAACAGAAGCAATAGAGGATTATTTAAAAATCAAAGATGGACAAACAACTCAGGACGGTTTGTTCACTATCGAAAGTGTAGCTTGTTTAGGTTGTTGTTCCTTGGCTCCCGTAATGATGATAAACTCTAACACTCATGGACTACTGACAAAAGAATCCGTTGTTGGAATTATTAATTCAATCAGGGAAAAGGAAAGTTTGAAACAAGAATAATTTTTTCTCTGTTTTGACTTATAATAAACACTTGATAAACTTAAAAAAACATTATAAACAGTATTGAACAAAGACTTGAATGCAAATAATGATTAATAATCTGAACTTTTTTTAATACTGTTTTAATTAAGACTTAATATCTGAATGATGAGCACAGTAAATGTTGTTTTGAATGGAAAAAATGTTAAGGCCAACAAAGATGAAACAGTTCTTGAGTTAGCAACACGACATGGATATTATATTCCCACTCTTTGTCATGACCCAAGATTAGAACCTTTTTCGGCTTGCTTGGTTTGCTTGGTGCATGTTGAAAAAATGAATGGTTTTCAACCTTCATGCTCTTTGAAAGTGACAGAGGGAATGGTTATAGATACGGAAAGTGAAGAAGTGAAAAAGGCCAGAAGGTTTTCTCTTGAGTTACTTTTGAGTAATCATTATGCTGATTGCATTGGCCCGTGTAAAGAAACCTGTCCTGCAGGTGTTGATGTTCAGGGTTATATTTCTTTAATTGAAAAGGGCATGTATAAAGAAGCTGTTGGATTAATTAAAGAAGACAATCCTTTGCCTGCAATTTGCGGAAGGGTTTGTGTACGCCCATGTGAAGTAGCGTGCAGACGAAATCTGCTTGACGAAAACAGTGGAGTCGGAATAGATTATCTCAAGCGTTTTGCTGCCGATAAAGACCTTGAATCCGAAGTTCATTACCGTCCAAATGTTTTACCAGATAGCGGAAAAAGTGTTGCTGTTATTGGCGGAGGTCCGGGCGGCTTGTCCGCTGCGTATTGGTTGGCACAAAGCGGGCATAAGGTTGATATCTACGAGGCAATGCCACATGCGGGAGGCTGGTTGAGATACGGAATACCTGAATACAGATTGCCAAATTCAGTTTTAGAAAAAGAAATATCCACAATAACGGAACTTGGAGTAAATATTTTTACCAATAAAAAGCTTGGAGAAAATATTTCTTATAAGGAGTTAAAAGATAAATATGATGCTGTTATTTTAACTATCGGGTCTCAAAAAGGAACTTTGGTTGGTGTTGAGGGCGAGGATGCCGATGGTGTTTAT
>CAZJYL010000112.1:0-7788 GCA_964550265.1 uncultured Bacteroidaceae bacterium | reverse complement strand
TATGAAGGTCTTTGCAAATATAACCTAAAAGATTTTGAAGGTGCCATACGCAATTACAACAAAGCCTTGGAAATGCAACCCGGTTATGCCGAAGTATATGACCTCAGAGGAATCGCCAAAGGTGAACTTGGTGATAAAGAAGGGGCATGTGCCGACTGGAAAAAAGCTTTCGAACTTGGTCTTAAAGGAGCTTTTGACCTTATCAAAGAATTTTGCTGGGACGAGCAAATTGAAAATTAATTATATTGTTTCAGCCAAAATTATTACTTTTAGCTCCCAATGGGAGCTTTTTTTATGCGTTTAATTCTAATTTTTATCTCGTCTCTGTTTGTATTTTTCCGTAAGTGCACAAGAACGCGGCAATGCGTATCCGCCTATGACAAAACCTATACAACTTACAAGTAATTTTGCAGAATACCGTAAAAATCATTTTCATTCAGGTATAGATATTAGTGTTACAAACAGAACAAACATGAATATTTATTCTGTCTGGGAAGGTTATATTTCAAGAATACGCTTTAATTCTGCCTCATACGGCAGGGCTGTTTATATTACACATCCGAATGGTTACTCGTCGGTTTACGGGCATCTGTCTTCGTTTGCACCATTTATAGACTCTTTGGTAACTGCTTATCAATATGAAAATAAAGTTTTTGAAACCGACATTCAGATTCCTGCGGGGACTGTACCGGTTAAAAAAGGTCAAATACTAGGTGTGGCAGGGAATAGTGGCTATTCGTTCGGAGCACACTTGCATTTTGAAATTCGTGATGCGGCAACTGATGATCCTGTCAATCCATTAAAGTTTTTACCTCTGGACGATTTAATGGAACCTCAATTTAAACAAATCGGAATATATCAACTTCAGTCCGGTGGCTTTTTACCTGCTAAAGCAAATTATTATCCGGTTATAAAAAAGGGGAGTTTTTATACTACCAATTCTGAAATAATTGTCCCTGATACTTTTTTTCTCGGATTCGATGTACAAGACTATCAATCTGCATTATACTACAGATTGCTGCCAAATATTATAGAGGTTTTTATAGATGATGTTTCTGTATGGAAAATAAATTTTGATCGTTTTTCGTTTGAGCAAACAGGTACATGTCGCGGTATTTTTGACCATTACGCAGGACTTAACAATAAAAAACAAATTGTTACAACATATACCGGGAATCATTTGCGCCAAGGATTTTTTAAACAATTTAGCAATGACGGATTGTTTGTTTTGCCGGATTTTTCACAACATACACTTACTGTTAAAGCCACTGATACCGAATTCAACACTTCAGTATTTAAAACTACCATTAGAAAAGGTAACATAAAACCCCTGAATACGGGTAAATATATTATCAAAACAAAGTATTTTCACGAAATCTCAACTCAAAACTTAATTATAAAATGCGATACGGGAACCTTTTATGGCGATCTTGCCCTTGATAAGCCTCTTATAAATGAGTTTCAAAGAGACAATAAGTTGTTTTGGGAAATTGGTTATAATGAAATGCCCTTAATTAAACCTATTCATGTGTTTTTTGATACTGCAAATGCAAAAAACGACAAGTTATTGTTTGTGAAAATGGCAAACAATAAAATTGAAAAAGCATGGAAACCCATTTTATTAAACACCGGGCAATTTACGGTTGATATAGACAGATATGGTGTTTTTTGTCACTTCTACGACACTATTCCTCCAAAGATTGAAAAAACAAATATTTTGCAAAACAGTATTTTGCCAAATCAAAACGAAATAACTTTTGTTGTTACCGATAATAGTGGCACATTATTGAATTATAATGCATATATAAACGGTGAATGGGCATTAATGATTTATGATTTAAAGTATGATTTGTTTACTATTCCGTTCAAATATTCCCAAAGAAAAAATATAAAATCTCTTAAGGTAGAATTTATTGATTTGGCAGGAAATACAACCACAAAAGAATACTTTTTTGCTCGATGAATAAATTATTTTTTTATTTATAAGTTATTTTAACTGTTAACAATCCGGCTATCTCGTAATAAAACACGGGAAGTTAATTTTTAGTTCTGTTCATAACACCTTATACTAAACTTGTATTGAAACAATACAAACTAGTCGTTTTAAAACAAATATTTTATCATTTTACATTTATTTAACCATATATATAATGCATTAACATCGCTAGAATTAAACTTTTTTTATATTAATTAGTCTAATTTATTGATAGCGAATTGTATTATTAAAATTTTATATTATGAAAACATTTGTTTATAACTGTTTTAAGGGGCGACTATTTAAAATAATAAGTCATGTGGGATTATTATTGTTTCTGGCGCATGGTAATTTGAGCCTGTTTGCACAAAGCAATAATTTTTCTGATACCACCGGTTTAAAAACATTAAAATCTACTAATGATTTAGAACTACTCTCTCTTAAAAAACAAGCAAACGCTCAAGAAAAGCCCTCACAAGATGCTAATTTGCTTTTACAGGAGGAATTACATATAAAAATTAGAGCGAAAAAAACCGAGCTTGAAAACTCTTCCGACATTAATCGCATAGAAGTGTTGAATGATGAAATACAACAACTTCAAAACGAATTACGCATAATAGAAAAGAATTCAATGGAATTAATAAAAACTCCAATTCAATCAGAATAAAAAAGGAGGAATTATGAAAAAGCATTTATTTTTATTTTATATTTTTAACATCATCGTTTTATCGTGTTTTGGACAGCCTTCAAACGATGATTGCATTGGGGCTATTCCACTAACTGTTGGTAGCACTTGCAGTTTTAGCACTTATACTAATGTTGGAGCTACAGCAACTACAACTCCCTCCACTCCTCAGGCTCCGGGTTGTGGAAATTATCAAGGAGGTGATGTTTGGTTTTCTGTAGTAGTACCTGCATCAGGTCATTTAATTTTTGACACACAAACTCCGAGTGGAGGATTAACTGATGTTGCTATGGCAATTTATTCGGGAACGTGCAATTCACTAACACGAATAGAATGTAATGATGATGGCAGCACTAATGGGGCTTATATGGCAAAAATAGACCGGACAGGATTAACTCCGGGTACAACTATTTATTTGAGAGTTTGGGAATATGGCAATAATGAGTTTGGAAATTTCAATTTATGTGTTTATGAGCCAATAGGAAGTGGCCCTTGCGGCAGTATTACCAGCATTAACTGTGGTTTAGATCAATCATTTACGCTTTCAGGTTCGGGTATATGGAACTTAAATACTTGTGGTATTTCAACTCCTGGAAAAGAAAAAATTTATGCTTTTACTCCAACTGTTAGCGGGCCATATGTTATTAATGTTTCTGCTGCAAGCGGAGGAGTGTCTTACTCATTTAAATCAGGTTCATGCACTACAACAGGATGGACATGCATTGCTCATGTAAGTTCTCCCGGGAATATTGGGCCAATTAATCTTACTGCCGGAACAACATATTATTTTTTATTGGACTGTCAAAGTTCTTTGTCATCTACCTCACATACATTTAGAATTTTATGCAAAGAAACTGCAGGTAATTATTTACACCCTATTATAGGAATTCAAAACACTTACAACGGGATGTGTATGGTAAATACATGTTCCGGTACATATACCGACGACGGCGGGGCGTCTGGTAATTATTCCAATAATGTTAATGGTATTTATAGAACTTTTTGTCCGGACAGCCCAGGAAAATGCTTAACTGCAACGTTTAACAGTATGGATATTGAAGGAAATGCCTCCGGATGCTATGATTATTTAATTGTTAGAGATGGTCCTACACAAAACAGTCCTATTATTTGGGCAGGCTGCAGAACCAATGTCACTCCTTATAATATGCTTGGTACATTTTCAAGCACATTTACCAGTTCAAATTCTAGTGGGTGTTTAACTTTTCAATTTGCTTCTGATAATATTACAAATCGAGCCGGGTGGAATATTTCCTTAAATTGCACTAATTGTACTGAAGCCTCTCAATCTAATAATGATTGCGCAAGTGCAACCGCTATATGTGGTGCAACAAACTTAAGTGCCTCAAGCCCGGGACCGGGGCTTACCTCAACATGTGGTGGTTGCAATCTGTCAGAGAATTACTCCAATTGGTATTTTTTTGAAATTACCGATGATGGTAAATTAGCATTAGATATTAAGCCTGAAAATTTGTTTGATGATTATGACCTTGCTTTGTATCAAAGTGATAATTGTTCTAATTTGGGCAACCCGATCCGTTGTTCTTATGCTATGGCTCCAAACTACTGTTTTCCATCTTCATCACAAACATGTACGGCAAATATAACCAGATTAAGATTTAACACTATAGACAATACCAGTGGAGGATATTCTTCCGGATTATACGCAAATTATACAAATATTTCCACTAATGTCATGAAAGGTTCTACTTACACATTAACAGTGGATGGTCAAAAAACGATATTTGGAACAGTATATCTGAGAGCCTGGTTTGACTGGAATAAAAACTTAACATTTGATGCCGGTGAATTGTATAATTTAGGAACTTCCACCAGCGATAATTACAGCATTTCAAGCAATATTACTATTCCTGCCACCGCCAGATTAGGAACAACAGCATTTAGAGTTTTTGCCAATAAAGGAAGCTATCAAACAAATCCGTGCAATACAACAAATACAGGTGAAGCAGAAACTTATCGAATATTTATTCAAGACGGTACCCATTGCAGTAATGGCATAAAAGATGCAGATGAAGAGGGAGTTGATTGCGGCGGGGCAGATTGTGTTCCTTGCAATGCAAGTTATTGGCCAACAAATACAGGTATGAATGGCACAGCTACTGATTTTAGCGAAGATGTTTATGGTGACAGCTGGATTAATTGGGTTAGTGTAACGGCAGGACAGCGATATTATCTAATGGTAAACAATTGGTCTGCAAATGCAGAAGGTTTTGATTTGCTATGGAATTTCTCTGAAGGTGGCGCAATGGATTGTAATGTACTACCGGTTGAAATGCTTTCTTTTGAAGGTATATGCGACAACGGTAAAGTAAATGTTTCGTGGGAAGTGGCGTCAGAAACAAACAATCACTATTTTGTCGTTCTGAAATCATATAACGGAATTGCTTTTGCACCAGTTGATACAGTTTATGGCAGAGGTAATGCAAATAGTTATAAAAAATACGAAATTTCTTATCTTGAGGATAATCCCGGCACAATCTATTACAAATTGAAACAGGTAGATTTTGATGGCGCATTTGTTTATTCTCCTCCAATTGTTGCAAATTGTGGCGATGAATCAAGGTCTTTTTCCATATATCCAAATCCTGTTAAACAAGGCGAAGAATGGAAAATAAACGGATTGGTGTATGGCGATAAAGTACAAATTTTTGACATCTATGGCCGTGAGCACAATAAAAACAATTTAGATGCAGGAATGTATAATGTTGTAATTAATGGCAAATTGACAAAAAAATTAATCGTGTATTAACAATTTTATTAAAAAGCCATACCGTTGCTTTTATTCTTTGACAAAAAAAATATCCGCCGATGTTTGTATTAAAGCAAGTTTCGGCGGATATTAAATTTTTAGATATCGTAAACTAAATCGTTCTTGTATTTTTTATTTTATCTCGTTTTCTCCAGATGAAACAATTGCAATAATATTGAGTATTGTATCAACTGCTTTTACCATTGTTTCAACAGCAACAAATTCGTGTTTGCCATGAAAATTATGACCTCCCGCAAACAAGTTTGGACATGGCAAACCCATATAGCTTAGGCGGCTTCCATCGGTGCCACCTCTAATGGGTTTTACATCAGGCATTACGCCAACATTGCGCATTGCCTGCATGGCTATTTCTACAACATGGAAAACAGGCTCAATCATTTCACGCATATTATAATATTGGTCCTTAAGCTCCAATACAAAAATCTCTTTTTTATATTTATTGTTTAAATATGCTGCTATATCATTCATCATCTCTTTTCGTTTATTAAAAATATCTTTATCATGGTCACGAATTATGAATGACATTTCGGCAGCCTCTACGGTAGAGTTTAAGCCTGTCAAATGATAAAAACCTTCATATCCTTCGGTATATTCAGGTTTCTCGTTAACAGGCAACATTGAAATAAACTCTGCAGCAAGCAATGACGCATTTAGCATTTTGTTTTTTGCATAACCCGGATGAATGTTATTTCCAATAATTTTAACTGTTGCAGACGCAGCATTAAAATTTTCATATTCCATTTCTCCCGGGCCACTGCCATCCAAGGTGTAAGCAAAGTCAGCACCAAATTTTTTAACGTCAAAATGATCTACTCCCCTGCCAATCTCTTCATCCGGCGTAAATGCAATACAAATTTTTCCATGCTTAATTACAGGATGCTCCATAAGATATTCCACAGCTGTCATAATTTCGGCTATACCTGCTTTATCATCGGCACCCAAAAGAGTGGTTCCGTCAGTTGTAATAAGAGTCTGGCCTTTATATCTAAGCAAATCCGGAAATTCGTTTGGGCTTAAAACTATATTTTTTTCGGAATTAAGTATAATTACTTCTCCATTATATCCTTCAATAATTTGTGGTTTTATATTATTTCCCGGCATATCAGGAGAAGTATCCATATGTGCAATAAAACCAACTGCCGGAATTTCCTTATCCATATTCGAAGGAATGGTAGCCAGCACATATCCATTGGAATCAAGCGAAACATCTGTTATTCCAAAAGTTTTTAATTCTGTTGCCAAAGCATTTGCCAAAACAAGTTGTTTTTTAGTACTTGGCAGCGTCTCACTGTTTGGATCACTTTGTGTATCAAGTGCCACATAACGCAAAAACCTATTGAGTAAAGTCTGTTTCATAGCAGCAGTTTTTTAATTCTTTTCAAAAATACAAGTTTCTGATTAATCTAGGCAAATTTTTATTTCTTGTTAATTCAAATCTACAAAATCTAACTAACAGCATTTATAAAAATATGGATTTAAAAGCAAATATTTATCAAAATTGAATGCCATTTTACAAAACATATATTACTTTTGAAAAATTATAAGTCGATAAAAATATTTGTATGGAACTTTTTGATAGTCACATTTACGTTTCAAGGCGCAACCGTTTAATGAAAAACGAATTGAAAGGCGTCGCATTATTTATTGGCAACACCGAATCGCCCATGGATTATCCGGCCAATGGTTATCATTTTAGACAAGATAGTAATTTTTCATATTTTTTCGGGCTCGATATTCCCAATATGGCAGGAATTATCGACTTTGACGAGGGCAGGCAGATTATCTTTGCCAATGACATCGATATTGAAGATGTTATTTGGATGGGCCCGCAACCCGCGGTAAAAGACCTGGCGTCAAAAGTTGGAATAGAAGAAACTTATCCTTTTTCCGAGCTGGAAAAATATCTTGTTAAGGCTAAAAATGCAGGTCGCATCATACATTTTACCCCACCTTACCGTGCAGAAACAAAAATTATGTTACATACCATGCTTAATATTTCATTTGATGAAATGAAATCAAAGTCAAGTGTGGATTTAATAAAAGCCATAGTATCATTACGCGCTATTAAGGAACAATGTGAAATAGACGAACTTGAAGTTGCTGCAAAGATTGGATACGAAATGCACATGATGGCTTTTAAACATGCAAGACCGGGTGTGTCGGAACAGGAAATATTCGGATTAATGGAAGGCGTAGCATATCAATATGGCAAAGGGCCTTCGTTCCCCATAATATTATCGGTTCGTGGAGAAACTCTTCACAACCACAATCATTCAAATATAATGCAAAGCGGTCAATTGCTTCTAAGCGATGCAGGGG
>CAZJYL010000111.1:0-7801 GCA_964550265.1 uncultured Bacteroidaceae bacterium | reverse complement strand
TGAATAATTTAATCATTTATTCCCTGCAGCGAGTTATTTCCGTCTGTGGCTGGTGTGTGTTCGTTTTCTCCGAAAAATTCTCAAGCGACTAGCTTTTCTTTTGTTACTTTTCTTTTGGCAATGAAAAAGAAAAGTAAGCCCTGCCCGGTTCGAGGGCACAAAAAGGATTAAAAATTTTATTGAGAATTTATTCGGACAACAATGATTTTTAATTATTTTATCTCACTTAAAATTTTCTTTATAATTGCTGTCATTTTGGGTTCTGCTTTGTTTGCAGCTTCTATAACCTCTTCGTGGCTAACGGGCATAACTTCATCCATTCCTCCCAGGTCGGTAATAATGGATACGGCAAAAACCCTCATTGACGAATGACGTGCAACAATGGCCTCGGGTACGGTTGACATTCCTACGGCATCGGCACCAATAATGCGTAAATAGCGGTATTCGGCAGGAGTTTCAAATGTAGGGCCACTCATAGCAGCATATACGCCCTGATGAACAAGGATATTTAAACTATTAGCTGCATTTAAGGCTATTTTAAGCAATTCATGGTCGTAAGGTTCACTAAAATCGGGGAAACGCGGGCCTAGTTCATCGTAGTTTTTGCCAATAAGCGGATTAGTACCCATAAGGTTTATATGGTCGTTTATAAACATAATGTCGCCAACCTTAAAATTCTTATTCATGCCGCCTGCTGCATTCGACAAAAGCAATATTTCAATTCCGAGGTTTTTAAGTACCCTGAAAGGGAACGTGACTTCAAGCATGCTATAGCCTTCGTAGAAGTGAAATCTGCCCTGCATGGCTACAATGTCTTTTCCGCCAAGTCGTCCGAAAATTAATCTCCCCTGATGCCCTTTGACGGTTGAAACAGGAAAATTCGGAATATCGCTGTAAGATATACTGTCAACTATTTCTATGTCGTTAACCAAACCTCCCAAACCTGTGCCCAATACAATAGCAATTTTGGGTCTTAATTTGGTTTTGCTGCGGATAAAGTCAGCTGTTTTTGCAATTTTCTCTAACATATTCTATAATAAATTTGTCAAAATTAAACTCTTTTATTTTATGAATTCCAATTTTTACGGGAATATAAAAGAATGGCAAATCTATTAATTTTTCTTTTATTTCGGGAGACATTAAACGTGCAACATCTTTTTCGGTAGTGAAGATTGCCTTATTTTTAAGCATGTGGGCATTGAAATCATTTGATAATTTTTCAATGTCTTTAAGCTTATAGGAGTAATGGTCGGGATATTTATGCACATAAAGTTCAACGCTTTGCCTCCTTAAATGTTCTTCTAAAGGATATGGATTTGCTATTCCGCAAAGCATAAAAGAGGAATATATATTTTCGGGTAATTGAATTGTTTCAGATTTTTCGGGATAAACCGGTAAAGGTTTTTCGTAATCCAGATAAGAAAAAGCAATTTTTTGATGAGGCAGGGGATTGATCTTTTCAATTAAATCGCGGCCAATAATGGGAGAATACACTTTTGGCATTTTACTTACCATAATAATATCGGCACGTTTTTTTGCGCATTTGCACTCTCTGAGTTTTCCTATGGGGAGTACATGATCTTTCCAGTAGGGTTGCAGATAGTCTGTTAATAATATATTCAACCCTGCCTTAACGGATAAATGCTGAAAGCCGTCATCCATTAAAACAACATCGGTTGCGGGATGTTCTTTAAATATTTTCTTAATGCCTTTTTTTCTTCGTTTGCAAACAAATATATTAATGGATTCATTAAGCCCTCTTACATATTCATAAGCTTCATCGCCAATTTGGGCAACGGAATGCGACAAATTGCAGTGAATAAATCCTTTGGTGCTGCGTTTGTATCCTCTTAGAATTATTGCAACATTATATCCATTGCTTTGCAGAAGATTTGCAATATACTTTGTGTGTGGCGTTTTTCCAGAGCCACCTGCATTCAGATTGCCAATGCAGATTATAGGCTTGTTAAAAGAATAACGTCGCTTTAAACCAACAATATATGTCAGTTTACGAATAGATACCAATAATAAATATCCCCATTGAAAAGGGAATAGTAAAACTCTTAACCCCATATTGAAAGTAAATATATAACATATTTATATAAATGTCAATATTTTTTTCATCAAACGCGAATTTTTTTTAAATTTGCGCAAATCAATGCCGTGTCCGATTCATTAGTAATTATTCCGACTTATAACGAAAAAGAAAATATCGAAAATATTATTCGCAAAGTATTTTCTCTCGATAAAGATTTTGATATATTAATTATTGAAGACAATTCGCCTGATGGCACTGCCGATATAGTGAAATCTCTTATGCCCGAGTTTAAAGACAGGTTGTTTATCGAGGAACGCAAAGGCAAACTGGGATTAGGAACGGCATATATTCATGGATTTAAATGGGCTCTGGCACGTGGATATGAATATGTATTCGAAATGGATGCAGATTTCAGCCATAATCCCGATGATTTAATCAGGCTTTATAAAGCCTGTCACGACGACGGATACGATATGTCGGTTGGCTCAAGATATATAACAGGCGTTAATGTAGTTAACTGGCCTATGGGCCGTGTGTTGCTTAGTTATTATGCATCGGCATACGTTCGTTTAATAACACGGATGAAAGTGCGGGATACAACTGCCGGATTTGTATGTTATACCCGTAAAGTCCTTGAGGCAATTAATTTTCAAAAAATTTCATTTCTTGGATATGCCTTCCAAATTGAAATGAAATATACCACGCATAAACTGGGTTTTTCAATAAAAGAAGTGCCGATAATATTCACCGACCGCACTTTGGGTCAGTCAAAAATGACTAAAGGTATTGTTCGCGAAGCCTTTTTTGGCGTCATTCAATTACGCTTGCGAAACACCAGGCGCCGTCATAATAAAAAATAATGGAGTTTTATCATATTTTTAATGCCAGAATCGTTAATGAAAACCGCATTGAGGAAGGAGAGGTTTTTGTATCGGATGGTTTGATTTCTAAGATTAATTATGGCAAAACATCGGCTACTCCGGCTAATTATGTAGCTGTTGATGCAAATGGCAGATTTTTGCTGCCGGGTGTTATTGACGATCAGGTTCATTTTCGCCAGCCGGGCATGACAGATAAGGCAAGTATTTATACTGAAAGTCGGGCTGCAGTTGCGGGCGGGGTTACGTCTTTTATGGATATGCCCAATACTAAACCGCCTACACTGACTCAAGACCTGCTTGAAGAGAAATACAAAATTGCGGCAAAGGATTCAATTGCCAACTATAGTTTTTATATGGGCGTTTCTAACGATAATATTGAGGAAGTTTTGAAAACCCCGTTGAATTCTGTTTGCGGAATAAAAATATTTCTGGGTGCTTCAACAGGGAATTTATTAGTTGACAATAAAAAAACCATAGAAAAGTTGTTTTCGGAAACTCCGCATATTGTAGCTGCGCATTGCGAAGACGAAGAAACGATTAAACGAAATGCCGAATTATTCAAAAGTTTACCGCAAAGCGAAATAAATGCTTCTGTTCATCCAATTATAAGGTCAGCCGAGGCGTGTTTTATATCTTCTTCTTATGCAGTGAATCTTGCCCGTAAAAAGAAAACTCGGCTACATGTTTTTCATGTGTCCACCGCTAAAGAACTTGAACTTTTTGATGCCGGCATTCCTTTGGAAAAGAAAAAAATTACTTCAGAGGTTTGTGTTCATCATCTGTGGTTTACTGCCGATTTTTATAATTCGCACAATAATTTAATAAAATGGAATCCTGCCATTAAAAGTGCCGATGATCGTAAAGCATTGCGCGAAGGATTAAAGTCGGGATTGATTGATGTTGTTGCCACCGACCACGCCCCGCATTTGTTTGCTGAAAAGATGAATCCATATTTTGATGCGCCCTCGGGCGGACCAATGGTGCAGCATAGTCTTCAGGCAATGCTGGCACTGGCTCAGTCAGTATCGTGGACAATTGCTGATGTGGTTAATTATATGTGCCATAAGCCCGCCATACTTTTTAATATTTTAAAACGGGGTTTTATACGCGAAGGCTATTTTGCAGATTTGGTTTTGGTAGATACCTCCAAAAATTATAAAGTAACAAAGTCGAATATTCTGTATAAGTGCAATTGGTCGCCTATGGAAGGCGAGACTTTCCCTGCCGTGATTGACAAAACTTTTGTTAATGGTCAGTTAGTATGGAACAAGGGAAAAATAATTGACAAAAAAGCCGGTAAAAGACTGGAGTTTGAAAGGAATAATATTTAGCTTTCCCTGAATTGAAAGAAAATTCAAGGCGCTTTTTCAACAAAGCAATCTTACTCTTAAACGAGTTGTAAAATCCGATGCAATAAATTCACTTTTACTCTGCTTTCAGCTTGTAATTACGCATAAACTCCACGCTCTTATGCATGTGTACGCTCATGTAATCGTCTTGCTGAATAAACGGAACAACTTTTCGGTACTCGCTTATTATTTTTTCCAAATAAGGAGAACTGGTTTCGGGTCTGCGAAATTCCAGCGCCTGTACTGCGGTCATAAGTTCAATTGCCAAAACTTTCTCAACATTTTCCAGAATCCTCAATGTCTTTGTGGCAGCATTTGCTCCCATGCTCACATGGTCTTCCTGTCCCTGACTCGATTCTATGCTGTCGATACTTGCCGGTGTGGCCAGTTGTTTGTTCTGACTTACAATAGATGCAGCCGTATATTGAGGAATCATAAAGCCGCTGTTAAGTCCGGGGTTGGCAACAAGATAGTTAGGTAAACCATGTTTGCCGTTAATTAGCTGGTATATCCTGCGTTCGCTTATGTTAGCTAATTCCGACATTGCTATACCGAGGAAATCAAAAACAAGGGCTAATGGCTGTCCATGAAAATTACCTGCAGAAATAATCAAATCGGTTTCCGGAAAAACTGTGGGATTGTCGGTAACGCTGTTTATCTCCCTGTTAACAACCTGATTTACATATTGTATTGTGTCCCATGTTGCACCATGTACCTGAGGAATGCAGCGGAAAGAATAAGGGTCCTGAACCTGCTGCTTTTTGCGTGTTATAATTTTGCTGCCTTTTAATATTTTATTTATGGCATTGGCTACATTCATCTGTCCGGGATGAGACCGTACCGCCTGAATCATGGGGTGAAACGGTTCTATTCTGCCATCAAATGCATCAAGCGAAATTGCTGCAATATGGTTTGCCCATTGCATCAGGTTTTTGCTCATCATTAAAGAATAGGCTCCATGAGACGACATAAATTGTGTTCCGTTAAGCAAAGCCAGTCCTTCTTTTGACTGAAGCTGAATTGTTTTAAGCCCAACGGCTTTAAAAGCCTGTTTTGCCGACATCCGTTTTCCCTGGTAAAGTACTTCGCCATGACCTATCAGGGGTAAACACATGTGTGCAAGAGGAGCTAAATCGCCTGAAGCGCCCAGAGAACCTTGTTCGTATATAACGGGTAAAATATCATTGTTGAACATATCGGCAAGCAACTGCACTGTTTCGGCCTGAACTCCCGAATGACCCAGCGATAAGGCCTGAATTTTAAAAGCCAGCATCAGTCTTACAATTTCAGGTCTAACTTCGTTGCCCATACCGCAGGCATGAGACAATACAAGGTTTTCCTGAAGTTTAGACAAATCTTTTTTGCTTATACTCGCATTGCACAAAGAGCCAAATCCTGTATTTATGCCATAAACCGGACTATCCGATTTTGCAATTTTCTGATTCAGATACTGACGGCATAAATTTATTTTTTTTAATGCAGCAGCCGATAGTTCAATATGAACATTGCCCGATTTGATTAATTCAATGTCGGATTGACGAATTTCTGATTTTATTGTTAATGTTGTTTTTTTCATTTTGTTTGCTTTAAATGTTTGGTATTGCAGCAATACCCTGTAATAAATAAAATAATGTTTAGCCTGATTCTATCCTGAATTAAAACTCAAATAAGCCTGTGCGGTTGAGCTGAATAATAAAAATCAAAATCCATTTAAGCATGGCGGATAGTTTTTGCAAATATAAACAGAAATGATTTATTTGGCGGGTTGTTTTATTTACCGGTTTCGCAAAAATCCCTTTTAACCACGCGTTGGATTAAGCGTTTTTCGGATAATCAAATTTTGCCGAAATTGTGTTCGGACATTTTTTAAAACAGATTTGAAAACAAGTTTAGTATTTTTGCCGAATGATTTTTTCATGGTCCGAAATTAAAACACATTTCTCCAGAGCCACATTCACTTTTCGTGCTTTGCGTTCGCGTAATTATGCAATTTATCTTTTGGGAATGCTGTTTTCGGTTATGGGCACGTGGATTCAGATTATTGCTACGGGATGGCTTGTTTACAGGCTTACTGGCAGTGCGTATATGCTTGGAATAATAACTTTTGCCAGCCAGATTCCTTCTTTGTTTATTACACCTTTTGCAGGAGTTTTTGCCGATAGGTTAAACAGAAAAAACATAATCATAGGCACACAGATTGCTGCAATGTGTCTGTCGCTTGTGTTGGCAATTTTAGTGTTGTCGGATTCGATTCAGGTTTGGCAAATTGTTTTACTTGCTGCCTTGTCGGGCGTGGTTAATTCTGTTGATACTCCATTCAGGCATGCTTTTATCCGCGATATTGTAGAAGATGCTTCCCAAATGTCCAATGCCATTGCGCTTAACTCCATGCTGTTCAATACTGCCCGCTTTATTGGTCCGGTTATTGGCGGTTTTTTGATTGCACTGGTGGGCGAGGGCTGGTGCTTTATGATTAATGCAATGAGTTTTATCGGAATAATAATTTCTTTGTGGTTTATTAAAGCAACTCAAAATATTGCCGATAAAAAAGAGACTTCGGTTTTTAGCGACTTAATTGAAGGAGTAAAATATTCGTTTGGATTTCCGCCAATAAAATACTTGTTGTTGTTAATTCTTTCAACAGGATTTTTTGTGTTGCCGTTTCAAAGTTTCCTTCCCGTATTTGCAAAGGATATTTTAAATGGCGACAGTAGTTTATATGGCATTTTAATCGGTTGCTATGGCGCGGGGGCTCTTATTGGCGCCATATTCCTGGCTTCAAGAAAATCATTGAAAAAATTTCCTGTTTATATTTTGCTTGCTGCATTTTTGTTTCCGTTGGGGCTGGCAGTTTTTTCTCATTCTTTAAATATCGCGTTAAGCATGACCCTGCTTGTTGTTTGCGGATGGGCAATGATTGCCCAATATGTGTCAACAAACACATTGCTGCAAACCATATCAAAACCCGAAATGGTAGGGCGGGTAATTTCGTTTTATGGAATGTCTTTTATGTCGGTTACACCTCTCGGCGCTTTGCTGATAGGATATCTGGCAAATTTTTTCGCCATCCAGAAAATCATTCTGACGTTTGTGCTGATTTCTTTATGCGCCTCATGTCTGTATGCAATGCGAAAATCCAAAGTACAAAAGGGCTTGGAACAGGTTGAGTTTTAATTTGGCTTTTTTGTTTACTTTTTTTAAAAAGAAAAAAAATAAAAGCCCGTCCGACTACTCAAAAACCTAAATTTACCGAACAAAAAATTGAAAAAATCTTTCTTTCGGACGTCGCATAGAATTTTGCGGAAAAAAGAAAACGGACAGGCAGCGCAGGGAGCCGAAGGCGGCCAAAATGACGGAAATCTGTTTGAGCTGAATAATTTAATCATCTATACCTTGCAGCGAGTTATTTCCGTCTGTGGCTGGTGTGTGTTCGTTTTCTCCGAAAAATTCTCAAGCGACTAGCTTTTCTTTTGTTACTTTTCTTTTGGCAATGAAAAAGAAAAGTAAGCCTCGCCCGGCTTGAGGGCGTAAAA
>CAZJYL010000110.1:0-7823 GCA_964550265.1 uncultured Bacteroidaceae bacterium | reverse complement strand
GTCCGGCGCGATTACTTTCAGCACCGGGAGGGCCGCCTCGCAAACCCCCAGAAATTTTTCGCACAGCGCATCCCGCTCGCGCTCCAACTCGGCGATGCGGGCGTGGAGAATCCGCATGCACTCATGCTCCTGATGCGCGGTGAACGTTCCGAAGTGGCGCAATCCGCCATGCCCGTTCTGTATCGGCGCTCGGCAAAGCCCGCATATGCTGATTTCGTCCATCACTCCCCCTTCATTGCCGCGTCGATTGCGGCGTTTTTCTGATTGTCCGTCAAGTTCACGCGTATTTGACAACAACTCTTCAACATTTCTGCCCGACAGTATTCCGTAAGGATAATTTTTATTGTATTTTTCCACATCAAAATATACAGAGCCTTCAGCCTCATAAGCAAAACCTTTGTCAAGAATTTTCTGCACCATCTCAATTTGTTCAGGTATATGACCCGATGCATGAGGCTCTATTGACGGATTAAGAACATTTAGCTTATCCATGAATTTATGGTAGCGATTGGTGTAGTATTGCACTACTTCCATTGGCTCAAGCTGATCGAGTTTTGCTTTTTTTTCGATTTTGTCTTCGCCTTCATCCGAATCGTTTTCCAAATGCCCAACATCGGTTATATTGCGGACATAACGTACTTTATAACCAATATGCTGCAAGTAGCGAAAAACAACATCAAAAGTAATGGCCGGGCGAGCATGCCCCAGATGTGGATCGCCATAAACAGTAGGACCGCACACATACATGCCAACGAAAGGCGAATTTAAAGGAACAAAATCCTCTTTTTTTCTCGTAAGCGAGTTATAAACTTTCAGTAAATGCTCCATAGCAAACAGGATATTAGGCAAAGTTACAACTTAATACGAAATAAGATAAACACAATGCCATAAAAAGCTGCCATGTATATTAACACATGTAAATATAAATAAAAAAGTGACTCCGAAGGGACTCGAACCCCCAACCAACAGAACCGGAATCTGCCATTCTATCCAATTGAACTACGGAGCCAATTTAATTACAAAGATAGTGTTTTTGTCTGCTTTAATACATTAAGAAAATAAAACAACTCAAAAGCAACCAGTCAAAAACAAAATCTTAAAAAATACTTTTCTTAACCTAACCTATTCTTCAATAATTTTAATGCTTTGTATTTCATCTCCCTGGCGTATGGCGTCGATAACATCGAGACCTTCAACAACTTTTCCGAAACATGTATGTTTACGGTCGAGATGGGCTGTATTAGTACGATTATGGCAAATAAAAAACTGCGAGCCGCCAGTGTCTTTTCCTGCATGGGCCATAGACAATACACCACGGTCGTGATATTGGTTGCCGCCGCTTGTTTCGCATTTAATTGTGTAACCCGGACCACCCGCTCCTGTTCCGTCCGGACATCCGCCTTGAATTACAAAATCAGGTATAACACGATGAAAAGTTAAACCATCATAAAATCCGCTTTTGGCAAGCTTAACAAAGTTTGCTACAGTATTTGGCGCGTCTTTTTCGTAGAATTCAACCTTCATTGAACCTTTTACGGTATTGATAATAGCTTTCATCTGATTTAATTTTAATACGCAAAAATACGAAATTTTAAGAAAATGCTTAAGATGTCCGGAGCTATACAATATGCGTATGAAAGCAAAATCAAAGCATTTTATAATAACTATTCATTTATTATTGACAAATAAAAATATTATTTTTGCGTCATGGCAAAACATCGCAAATCATCAATTCGTCTTGGTGGCTCTTATGCCACTCTGATTATAAGCATATCATTGGTATTGTTAATTTTAGGACTATCTGCCCTGATACTGCTTCATTCAAAGCAATTGTCGAATTATTTAAAAGAAAATATCGTTGTTACGGTAATGTTTAAAGACAGTTTGCCCGAAGCCGACATGATGGCTATGCAAAAAAAGATGCAACTAGACTCAGCTGTGCAAACTTGTACCATGGTCAGTTCGGAAGAAGCAGCCAAACGAATGACAGAAGAAACCGGAGAAGAGTTTGTTGATTTTTTGGGCATCATACCAATCCCTCCCTCTCTAGATATTACTTTAAAACCCGAATTTGCCAACAATGAAGCCATTGAGGCTTTTGTAAGCAAAGTACAAAAAGAGCCTATTGTGGGCAACGTATATTATCAAAAAGACCTGGTTGAAGACATAAACACAAACTCAGGCAAAGTTTCTCTGATATTATTGGGATTTGCCATAATAGTGTTTTTAATTTCATATAGTTTAATCAGCAATACAATAAGATTAGCCATTTATTCAAAACGCTTTTTGATACGCAGTATGCTGTTGGTTGGAGCCACCAGAGGATTTATCAGGAAACCCTTTTTATTGCAATCACTGTGGATGGGTTTAATAAGCAGTTTATTGGCCGTTGTATTACTTGAAGGTGTTATGATTATGGCATATAAACAAATTCCGGATTTACAGGCAATACAAAACGACACTCAGGTATTCATGCTTTTTGGCGGAATAATTTTGTGCGGAATGTTTATATCCTGGGTTTCATCATGGTCGGCATTAAACCGGTATATTAAAATGAATACCGATTACTTGTATTTATAATAAATTTTGTATAGAATTTATATCATCCTTGGAATCCATTCATCAGGCTTCTTTTCCATTCTGTCTCCGACAACAGGCATTCGTCCATAAAAGTTGAGGCATGCTTTCTTCTCAATTTTCACATGCTGTCTTTTCCCATCATCAGTATTGCAATATATATGAATGTATGTTTCCATTTGAACTGTTGAGTCGTTGTATTTGTTTTCATGAACACTTCTTTCTTTCACCTTAACAACGGTGCCTATCCATGATTTTTTCATTCTTTTTCTGGAATAAATAAATACAATAAGTGTAATAACAGCAACAAAAACAATAGTTATAACAATATTCTCAAAATTCTCCATAATAAAAACTTAAATTTGATATTTACATTTGCAAATGTATTTTTTTAACCTAATAAAACACCTTTTTATAAAATGTTAAAATGAAATTTTTACTAATTTTATAAAAAAATCCTCAAATATTATCTCTATGGCTAAGTTTCATATAAAATCAATATTGTCATTAGTATTAATTGTCATTTTTTCAGATTGCCATCCGCAAACAACTAATGATTTGCTTAATCAAATATTTCAATCAAAAAAAATTATTCTATCAGAAAATTATATTGGTGATTGGGGCAGTCATCAAAATAAATTCATAATAAAGGCGAATAACAAAAATGTAAAAATTTTGTGGAAAAATCAAAATCTTTCCAATAGAAAAAAGAATTTATTTGTTTTATTGCCAAAAAGCGCTTTAGACACTTTGCATGATATATTCTGCAATTGTCAAGACCGAATTACAAATTCAAAAAACAACAGTACCGAACACACAACATACAAATTAAAAACAAAAAAAACATTATTAGTAATAGATGATAAATTCACTATGGAGTGCTACAATATGTTTAAAACATGGAAAGAATCCGTTTTATTGGAATCGGAAAAGCGGAAAAAGAAAACTGAACAACCTTAATAAATTTTAATAGTTTCATTAGAATATTTGATTTTTAATGACAATTATTACAAAACAAAAAACACTGTCTATTCCTGAAAAACCGCACAATATGCATTATAACGGGCATAAATTTCTCTAACAAAGCGTTCCACATACCATGGATTTATATAGCCATATTTAACAGCAGGGTCATTATAATACATGGGATTTGTTTTGCAACGAAGGCATTCCATTACCGTGTTGTAGGTAAGTGGAACCTTTTTGTATTTTATGGCTAATTCAAATGCATCATAAAAATGAGGTGTACCTATATTATATGCAGCAATAACAACTTTTTGTCTTTCGGTTTTATTCTCTATATATTTTGCAAATGAAGTGTCAGTCATATATAAAAGTTTGATCCCGCCTTTAATTTGCTCTTCGATACTACTGTTGTAATTAACGCCTACGCGCATTGCTGTTCCCGGCATCATTTGCATAATTCCAAAAGCGCCACTATATGACTGCGGATTTTCGGTAAAGCGCGATTCCTGATATATTAAAGAAGAAACAAGCCGCCAATCCCAACCATATTCCTTGCTGTATTTTTTTACAATATCATCATATTTGCTAATGCTTCTTCCTGTAATATTTAAATGTTCAGGCGTGCCTAAAATATACAAAATAGGATTATCAAAATATTTTCTTTGCAAAAAATTCAAACTGCCTTTTTTCTTAAAATCATCAATCCATGTATTTAAGACGGAAAGCCATTTTTTCGAATTACGGTTTACAGCCCATGCAATTGGTTGGGCTTTTGAAATTTCAATGCTGAAATCAAGATCAGGATAATACGCCCTTAACGTTCTGGCCAAATGTTCATCACAAATACAGAAGTCTATTTGTTTTTCGGCAACAAGATTGCATAAGGCTTCGGTGCCAATTTCGCCCAGCTGCAAAACTTTGATGTTTATATTCAGGCTGTCGGCAATTTTGCGAATTTGCCGCCCATAAATAGTTTTACGGGGAATTACTACTGTTTTGCCTTTTAAATCTTCCAGCTTGCTTACAGAAACTTTTCCCATACTGTCTTTTCGCTGCACTAATACAGAGTTCATATTGTATAATGGCTCTGTAAAAGTAACCTGAGGAAATCTGTTTTCGGCAATTGTTAATTCCATTGCAATTAAATCGCAATTGCCAAAAGCCAGCATTTGAAAAGCTTTTTTTACATCATTAGTTACATGTAGATTTAAAAACAGACCCAAGTCTTTACAAAGTTCCTGCACCAGCTCATATTGATAACCCATCGGAGTTCCTTTAAATATGAAATAATTAACAGAATTATAACCAATTACCACATTCAAAGTATCTGAGGCAACTATTTCATCGAAATCTCTTTTTTTTACCGGGTCGGGAAAAGAAGAATTATTGCTGTTTAAAATATCAAATACCATAAGGCTTAAAATCATTGCAAAAAACAGCAATGTATAAACAAATGGTTTAAGCAATTTCATTTTTAACAGGATAATAATCCGCAATATAATAAAAATAAAAAAATGTGTAATTAATTCTAACTCAAAACAGCATATTTAAATGTAAAATCAATGTCAATTCTTTTTTTAAATAAAGTAGCAGTAAGTTCAATTAGTAAATAAACTCATTATTTTGTAATTTTGCACCTCTTTTTTAAAATTACTTTGGAATGAAGGGTAAATACAACGAATACAAGCAGTTAAAGTTAACAGAATTAGCTGATGACATTAGACAATGGTGGGAAACTGATGATATATTTCGCAAAAGTATTGAAACACGTCAGGGAAAACCAGAATACGTATTTTACGAAGGACCTCCCAGTGCCAATGGAATGCCCGGTATTCATCATGTAATGGCAAGAGCAATAAAAGATATATTTTGCAGGTATAAAACCCTTAAAGGATTTCAGGTTAAGCGCAAAGCAGGCTGGGATACACATGGCTTGCCCGTTGAAATAGGTGTTGAGAAAAAACTCGGAATTACAAAAGAAGACATAGGTAAATCCATTTCGGTTGTTGATTATAACCGCGAATGTCGTCTTGAAGTAATGAAATATAAAGATCAGTGGGACGAACTGACGCGAAGAATGGGATATTGGGTAGATCTGGATAATCCGTACATTACTTTCGACAATAAATATATCGAATCGGTTTGGTATCTTCTAAAAAAGCTATACGACAAAGGTTTACTTTATAAAGGATATACAATTCAGCCATATTCACCTGCTGCAGGAACAGGCCTTAGCACTCACGAACTCAATCAGCCCGGATGCTACAAAAATGTAAAAGACAACACCGTTGTAGCTCAATTTAAGGTTGTACGAAACGAGCGTAGCGAATTTTTATTTAATATACCTGAGATAAAAGGAAATATTTATATACTTGCATGGACAACCACACCATGGACATTGCCATCGAACACAGGGCTGGCAGTTGGCGAAAATATTGAATATAACGTTGTTCAAACCTACAACCCTTACACTTTTGAGCCACAAGCCGTTATTCTTGGATCTCCATTGCTAAACAGATGGTTCCCTGCCGAAAATGGAAATATTGAATTAAGCAGTTACGAACCCGGTCAAAAAAATATTCCGTTTAAAGTGCTTGGAACTTTCAAAGGCAGTGATTTAGCCGAGATTCGTTTTGAGCAACTGCTTCCTTATGCACAACCTGCCGAGGGAGACCCGTTTAGGGTAATTGTAGGAGATTTTGTTACCACAGAAGACGGTACAGGCATTGTACACCTGGCTCCCAGCTTTGGTGCCGATGACTTCCGCGTTGGAAAAAAATACAATCTTGGTGCTTTAACCCTGGTTGACAAACAAGGTAAGTTTACTGAAGAAATGGGCGAATTTGCAGGAAAATACGTAAAAGCCCAATTTTATCCTGATTACATGCCCGAAAAAGAAAAAGAACTTACAGTTGATATTGATTTGATTGTTAAGTTGAAAAAAGAGAACAAGGCTTTTAAAACAGAAAAATACGAGCACAGCTATCCTCATTGCTGGAGAACAGACAAACCTATATTATATTATCCGCTCGATTCATGGTTTATTAAAACCACTGAGTATCGCGAGCGCATGATAGAACTAAACAACACCATAAATTGGAAACCTGAATCAACCGGCAGCGGACGTTTCGGCAACTGGCTTGAAAACCTTGTTGACTGGAATCTCAGCAGAAGCCGCTATTGGGGAATTCCTCTACCTGTATGGCTTAGCGAAGATGGAAGCGAAATCAAATGTATTGGATCACTCGAAGAACTTTCAAAAGAGATAAACAAAAGTATAGAGGCGGGCTTTATGAAAGAAAACCCGATGAAAGATTTTGTTGTTGGCGACATGAGTGACTCCAATTATGAAAAATTTGACATGCACAAGCCGTCCGTCGATCCCATTATACTTGTGTCTGATTCAGGAAAACCAATGAAGCGGGAACCCGATTTAATAGATGTTTGGTTCGACAGTGGCTCCATGCCTTATGCACAATGGCATTATCCGTTTGAAAACAATGATATTTTTAAAAACAGTTTTCCGGCCGATTTCATTGCCGAAGGAGTTGACCAGACACGTGGATGGTTTTTTACGCTGCATGCCATTGCCACTATGGCTTTTGATTCCGTAGCATACAAAACAGTAGTGTCCAATGGGCTTGTTCTCGATAAAAACGGGAACAAAATGTCCAAACGACTTGGCAATGCCGTTGATCCATTCGAAACAATCAATAAATATGGCCCGGATGCAACACGCTGGTATATGATTACCAATTCGCAACCGTGGGATAATTTAAAATTTGACATCGAAGGTGTTGCAGAAGTACAGCGCAAGTTTTTTGGAACTTTATATAACACATATTCGTTTTTTGCATTATATGCCAATATTGATAAATTTGATTACAGCGACGACGAAATTCCTGTTTCGGAGCGCTCGGAATTAGACAGGTGGATTTTATCGGAGTTAAACAGCCTAATTAAGCTGGTAGATGAGTCATATTCCGACTATGAGCCAACCAGGGCAGGACGTGCAATCCAGCATTTCACCGATGAATTTTTAAGTAACTGGTATGTGCGTTTGTCGCGGCGCCGTTTCTGGAAAGGAGAAATGTCCAGGGATAAACTTTCAGCATACCAAACCCTCTATCATGTTTTGGAAACTCTTGCAATATTGATATCGCCTATTGCGCCGTTTTTTGCCGAACGTTTATTTAAAGACTTAAACTCCGTTACATCAAGACGCGAATTTGAGAGTGTGCATTTATGCCATTTTCCGCAGTATAATACTAATGATATAG
>CAZJYL010000109.1:0-7835 GCA_964550265.1 uncultured Bacteroidaceae bacterium | reverse complement strand
AGGCGACTAGCTTTTCTTTTGTTACTTTTCTTTTGGCGATGAAAAAGAAAAGTAAAGCCCTGCATCTTTGTACCTTAATGTCCAAATTAATTGACTTGTTTATTTTCCAGAAGCCATTGAGGAGCATTTATTATTTTAACGTTCTCGATAACGGGAAAAGTATTGATGCTGTTATCAGATGTAATAATTATACCATTAGGTATTTTTAACGTTTCCATAGCTTCTTTCAAACCATCCACTTCCCGCTTTATGTTACTGTTGCCGACCTGATGTATAACCTGTATTGCTTCGACAATCTTAAGTCCTTCTCTAACAAGAAAATCACATTCGTTTTTACCCGAATAATAAAATATTTCCTTGCCCCTACGACGTAATTCAAGAAAAATGATATTCTCAAGAACCCTGCCTATGTTGGCAGAAAAGTTGAAACCAAGTCGGTGAGCAAAGGCCTGATCGGCTACATATACCTTGCGTGGATTCATCACCTGCTTTTTCAAAGAAGAATCAAATTTCTTTACATAATGAAATAAATGGGCCTGTTCATAATAAAACAGGTAATCTTTAATTGAACTCAGGCTTTTAACGCCGGAAATCTGCTGTAATGTTGAATAGGAAAATATTTTTGACACATTGGATGCAAAATACAATCCAATCTCTTTTATTTCATTCACCTGCGATAGCCGGTATCGGGCAACAATATCACGATAAAGAATATCGCTGAAATATGAGTTTATCAACTCCAGATCATTCTCTTTCAACACAAGGGGAAATCCACCCATGGAAATGAACTGATTGAAATCGAGGTTTAGCAATGACCTGGCTTTGGTTGTCATACCCGATAAATCATACTTGTGATTTTTAAAAGAAAGGAATTCGGCAAATGAAAACGGAAACATTTCAATATGTTTGTTTCGCCCCGTAAGACTAGCCGATACGTCGGACATCTGCAGATTTGCATTGGAACCGCTGACAAATATTTTATTTCCCCGCTCATACATTCTGTTTACAAAGCGCTCCCAATGCGGAATATTCTGAACTTCATCCAGAAACAGTATGGGCTCTTTGCCGTAAAGCTCCAGATGCAAATTGTATAAATCCTCGAACACTGAAACATCTGCCACTATACGCTCATCATCGAAATTGAAATAGCAATATTCAGATTCACTCAGTTTCATTTTCTCCTTGATGAAATATAAAAGTGTTGATTTACCGCAGCGACGAATGCCTGACACTATCACGACCTGCTTTGTTGATATGGCTTTGCCAAGGTCTATATTACGCTCAACAAGCCCGGAACGCCGATTGAAACTTTCTTTCTGATCGAGCATTATTTCTTTTAGACGACTCTTTTCCACGAAAATTTTATTCTTTGTAAACGAACAAATATAATACATTTTGTTTGTTTATAACGAAATATTTTTAATTATTTCATCCTCCTTATATCGCTACAGAGTTTTAAAGACAAAAATAAACGGGCAGGCAGCGCCGGGAGCCGAAGGCGAAATGACGGAAATCTGTTTGAGCTGAATAATTTAATCATCTTTTCCTTGCAGCGAGTTATTTCCGTCTGTGGCCGGTGTGTTTTCGTTTTCTCCGAAAAATTCTCAAGCGACTATCTTTTCTTTTGTTGCTTTTCTTTTGGCGATGAAAAAGAAAAGTAAGCCCAAATCACAAAAAATACGGAGACATCACTTTTGGCAGTTCCGACGGAGTATTGCTGATTACATAATATTCGGCTAAATTCAGCGCAGCAGCCATACTTGCCAGTTTGTTCAGGTCAGCCTCAATAGCTTTTTGTTTCACTTCCACAGCAACAGAATCATTCAGGATAAAATCAATTTCTGCAGTATTTCTTTTATTGTAGAACGACAAGTTTCCGTAATGTTGCAGTTGGTTTGCAAGAGTTGTTTCCAGTAATTGTCCGGAATTTACTTTTGCAATCATATTTAAAATTCCCGTATCCGAAAAATAAACTTTCTTGCCACCGGCCACACGGCGATCGGGGCTTTTGCTGTATTTAGGCAATAGTTTAAGAAAAAATACTCCTTCGAGAAATTCAAGATAGCTATAGGCCTTAACTCTGTTGATTCCCATTTCTGAGGCCAGACGTGTAACGTCCAGCATATTTCCGTTTCGGGCAGCCAATAGCAGAATCATATCCCTGAGTTCACGCACATCTTTCAATTCGCTGAAGACCTTGATGTCTTTTTCGAAAAACGAACAGAAAATATTTCTGAGTATTAATTTTTTTGTAGCATAATCCGGAGTGAGGGCTACCTCGGGAAATCCTCCAAACTCAATATATTCCTGATAAAAATCTCTTCTTTTAAATATCTGAGTCTTGCTATATGATACAAAAGCTTCGGAAAAATCAGGTTGCAATTCATTTTCAGATAAATATCCGTGAAAGTGTAAATACTCACGAAAGCTCAGAGGATACAGAACAAAGAGAAACTTTCTACCACTAAGCGACTCAGGAAATAAATTTCGCAAATAAAAATTCGAAGAACCCGTAACAATAAACTTTACATTATAATGGTCGATAAGATATTTAATAACTTTAGTTATATTCGGAAAATTCTGAATTTCATCAATACAAACCAAAAATCTTTCATTTTCATCAGCCTTTGCATCCCGTCTGAGCTCTTCAAATATGGAGTTAAAGGATACATTCTCAAAAACCATTGTGTCAAGGGGATTGTCAAAATCGAACCAAAGCTTTTTGCCATTCCATGAATCTGACAACTGCTTCATTAGCGTTGTTTTGCCAACCTGCCTCATTCCTGTTATCACAATGGCATTTTTGTGATTTAATTGTGGATATATTGTTTGAAAAAGAGCTCTTTTAAACATCGTGTAAATTTATTTTTACAAATTTAAGCATTTTTGTAAAAAAACCAAAACAGTTTTGTAAATATTTGATATTGATTGAACTTTTCTGTTCTCGAGTTATTTCCGTCTGTAGCAGGTGTATGTTCGTTTTCTCCGAAAAACTCGCAGGCGACCAGCTTTTATTTTGTTACTTTTCTTTGGCAATGAAAAAGAAAAGTAAAAGCCCGCCCGGCTCAAGAGCATAAAAACATTAAAAATACAGATATTAGTCCATATATGATTTTTTCTTAAAAACGTATGAATTAAATTGTAATGAATTAATTCACATTGCCGTTTTTCACTTCAAAAAGCTGAATTTGCGCTTCGTGTCCTATAATATCTTCCATCCGCATTTTGTGAGTATCGGTTATAAAAACCTGCCCGAACGGATGATGACAAACCATGCTTATAAGCAGTCTAACCCTGTCGGGGTCAAGCTTGTCGAAAATATCGTCAAACAACAAAATGGGAGTAAGGCCAGATTTTTCAACCGTAATTAGATATTGCGCCATTTTAAGAGCAAGAAGAAAGCTTTTTTGTTGCCCCTGGCTTCCAAAGCGGCGTACAGGATTTTCATTTACCCTAAACAGATAGTCGTCGCGGTGTACTCCCTGTGTTGTAAAACCTGCCATTAAATCATTTTTGAAATTTTCGGAAAGGACATCGGCCATTTCTCGCTCGTTTAGCAACGACTCGTATATAATTTCTGCCGTATCGCCGTTTCCTGTCAGCCTGGTATGCATTTCGTCGAAAAAAGAGCGCATGTCGTTTTGATATTTGCCTCTTGCCTCATGTATTTTATTTGCATAATTTATCAATTGCGCATTCCAGATTTCAAGTTCATTGTAGTCTTTTCTTCCTTTTTCGCCCATGTCTTTCAATGCTCTGTTTCTTTGCATTACTACTTTGTTGTAGCGAATTACATCGTCGAGATAAGTTTTGTCGAATTGCGAAATAACCGCATCGAAAAAACGTCTTCTGACTTCGGCAGCATTATTTATTAAATCAATATCGCCAGGAGTAATCATTACCACAGGAAAAGCACCGATATGCTCAGAAAAACGCTGATATTCCTTGTCGTTTCGTTTCACTTTTTTTTCGCCACCGGATTTAACCGAAACAGCTACTTTTTCGTTTACTCCCGAGTTCATTTCGAAATCGCCATGAACAGCAAAAAATTCATATCCAAATCTGATACTGTTTTGATCACTTCCGCCAAAATAACTTTTTGTAAAACTGAGATAATGAATGGCATCAAGTATATTTGTTTTTCCCGCACCATTGTTTCCGTGAAAGCAATGAACATTCCCTACAAAATCAAGGGCTACCTGCTCATAATTTTTAAATTGATTTAATTTAAGCGACTTTAATCTCATTTATCTTCCTTTCGTTTTACGTTCAAACATAAAAACATGGCCGAAACAGCGCTTCGGGCAATAATCACGTCGCGCGGGCCGCCAAGTTTTAATTCCTGGGTTTCAATATTATTTTTAGATGCCACCGCAATCCACACCATTCCCACGGGTTTATCGGCTGTACCTCCGCCCGGACCGGCAATTCCGCTTACGGCAATTGCATAATCGGTATTCATTAGTTTTAATGCATTGGCAGCCATTTCTTTTACGGTTTCCTCGCTTACTGCACCATTCTGAAGTAAAGTTTCAGAATTTACGTTTAATAAACTTTGCTTTATTTCGTTTGAATATGCCACCACACTGCCTTTGTATGCTGCCGAGCTGCCCGGTATCGAGGTAATCTGGTGGGCAATAAGTCCTCCTGTACAACTTTCGGCTGTACAAAACGTTTTTCCCGATGAAATCATCTCCCGCAAAAGTGTGGCAGCAATTGGCTCATCAATATTGCTTACAAAATACTGATGTACCAAAGGCATTACTTCGTCAAAAAGATTATTCAATAATTGTCTTCCCGAAAGTTCATCATCAGTCATGTAGCTAAGTCTCAAACGAATAAACCCGGGGGTAGGTAGGTATGCCAGGCTAATGTCTTTGGGTAATTTTTCTTCCCATGTTTTTATTGTATCGCTCAGCCATGATTCGCCTATGCCGCTAAACACCCGCGTTTCGTGCACATAAATTTTATTTCCGCTAATTTGTTTTAAATACGGAGTTACGGCATTGGTAAAGATTTCTTTCATTTCGAAAGGCACACCGGGCATTACAAATATGTGAGCCGATGACTCTTCAAAATAAAGTCCCGGCGCGGTTCCCACCTTGTTGAACAATACTTTGGCGCGGTCAGGTACCAAAGCCTGTCTTCGGTTTACTTCGGTTAAAATATAGCCGCGTTTTGCGAACAAATCGGCTATTCCTTTCAAAACTTCCTGATTTTCGTATAATTTGCAGTCGAACAAATTGCATAATACATCAAGAGTGCGGTCGTCGGATGTTGGACCAAGTCCGCCGGTAGTAATTACTATGGGCGCCAGATTCATTGCGTTTTTTACGGCATCTTTTATTTCATCAGCATTATCTCCAACGCTAATGCGTATTTTCACTTTTATTCCCAACTCGTTCAGACGCGATGCCAGCCAGGCCGAATTTGTGTCAATTACCTGACCGATTAGTAGTTCATCGCCAATTGTTAGTATTGCTGCTTCCATAAAACAAAATTATGAAAAAGAAATTTTTATTACCGGTCTTACATTTCCGAATAATCTAATAGTATGTTGCCGATAAAAATCTTAGAGCCATTTAACAAGATTAAAATCCTGTAAATGTGGCAGTAGGGGATTTGATGGACGCAGGCGGAATGCAAAATCGAATACGCCCGAGCGCGGATTTGGAATTATAACCTCATATGTAGCCTGACCATTTTCGAAGCTTTTTACCTTCATCTCGGTTTTGTAAATAATTTTTTCAACCTGATCCATTTCTTTCTGTCCAAAAATTATGTCCAGAGCCAAATCTTCTGCTCTTAGTTCGCCGGTATTTAATGTTATGGTAGCAACAAAGTCCTGCCCCAGCATTAATGGTTTGGCTGTGCTGTCGTGATAACTGATTTCGCATGCCGTTATCTGATCCCAATTGCGCATTACACGACGTTTCCACGACGACAAAGCCCTTGCTGCGGCGTAATTGTCTTTTATTAATTCGCTGCTTCGTTTTTGCTGAGAAAAATAAAATTTGGAATAATATTCATCCAGCATTCTTTTCATGGTAAAATGCGGAGCTATTGCAGTGAAATTTTTTCGGATATAATTAAGCCATTCCGTTGGAATATTATTTTCGTCGCGTTTGAAGTACAAAGGAAGAATTTCCTCTTCTATCAGGTTGTATAAAGTCTCAGAATCAAGTTCGTCCTGCAGTGTTTGATTATCGTAAGTTCTGGCTTCTTTCAGTGCCCAGCCGCCTTTTGGCACGTAACCTTCGGCCCACCAGCCATCCAGTACGCTTAAATTAAGAACTCCGTTTAAACAAGCTTTTATGCCGCTTGTACCACTTGCTTCCAAAGGTCTGGTAGGAGTATTAAGCCAGACATCAACTCCTGCAAGCAACAGTCGGGCTATCTCCATATCGTAATTTTCAACAAAAATTATTTTCCCTGCAAATTCGGGCATACGTGATATTTCGATAATATGCTTAATGTAATCCTGTCCTGCCTTGTCGGCCGGATGGGCTTTTCCTGCATATACAAAACGCAACGGACGATTGCTTTTGTTTACAAGTTCGCGTAATTTGTCAAGGTTTTTAAATAATAAGTGAGCGCGTTTGTATGTGGCAAACCGTCTTGCAAAGCCAATATATAAAGCATTTTCGTCGATTTGCTCCATAACGTTTATAATATGTCGCGGGGCTTCTTGTCTATGCGTCATGTCGCGCACAAGTTTATTCCGAAGCATATCAAGCAATTTGCTTTTTAAGGATTTACGCATATCCCATAGTTCGTTGTCGGGAACACGGTTTATAAATTCCCAACTTTCGGGATTTGCCTGATCGCAAACATTATAATCGAAATCGTATTTTTTAGCCAGATTCAGCATTTCGTGGCTGCCCCATGTTGGCAGATGCACGCCATTGGTAACATAATTTATATATAATTCTTCGGAGAAAAACCCGTTATATAAATTTTTAAACATTTCGCGAGTTACGCGCCCATGAATACGGCTAACACCATTTACTTCCTGCGACCCGCTCATAGCCAAAATACTCATGCTGAATTTTTCGTTTGCATCATCAGGGTTTTGACGACCTAAGGCAACAAATTCCTTCCATGTCAAATTCAATTTTTCGGGAAATTGCGCAAAATAAATCCGCATCAAGTCTTCGCTAAATGCATCATGTCCTGCTGGTACAGGTGTATGCGTTGTAAACAAAGTTTGAGCTCTTACAATTTCGAGTGCCTGCTGAAAAGACATAACTTTGTTTTGAACAAAATCTTTTATTCTTTCCATAATAGAAAATGCTGCATGTCCTTCGTTGCAATGATAAATATCGAAAGTTAATCCAAGTTGTTTAAGTATTTTAACTCCACCAATACCCAGCAATATTTCTTGTTTCATCCTATTTTCCCAGTCACCGCCATAAAGTTGGTGCGTGATCTGACGGTCGGCTTCGTTATTGTCTTCGATATCAGTATCGAGCAAAAACAATTTTACCCGACCAACTTGAACTTCCCATACCTTGGCCAAAACCAGACGTCCGGGGAAGCTAACCGAAATTTTTATCCAATTGCCTTGGTCGTCGCGTACCGGTATCATTGGCAGATTGCTGAATTTTTGTGGTATATATTCCGAAATCTGCTCTCCGCCTGCCGAAAAACTCTGATTGAAATAACCATACCTGAATAAAAGTCCGATTGCCGTCATACGCACTTTGCTGTCCGAAGCCTGTTTCAGATAGTCGCCGGCTAAAACTCCCAGTCCACCCGAATATAATTTCAATGAGGTATGGAATCCATATTCCATGCAAAAATACGCTACCGATGGTCGTTCGGTATCAAGCGGC
>CAZJYL010000108.1:0-7974 GCA_964550265.1 uncultured Bacteroidaceae bacterium | reverse complement strand
AAAAAGAAGCCGAGGCTATGCTTCGGCTTTAATTTTTTATCGGACAATAATGATTATAATTCTTGAATCCCTATAGTTTATTAAGAAAACTATTTATGGTCTTAAAAGCATTATTTGTTGCAGTTTCTAAATCATCGTTAATTATTACAACATCAAATTTTTTTGCAAAGCTTAATTCAAATTTGGCTCTTTCCAATCTTTTGGCTATTGATTCTTCCGATTCTGTTTGTCTGAGCCGAAGTCTGTTTTCAAGAACTTCAACAGAAGGTGGTTGAACAAAAACAGAAAGAGCTATATCTTTAAATAAGTTTTTTAAATTAATTCCACCCTTAACATCTACGTCAAAAACTACAGCTTTTTTACTGTCCCAAACTCTTTCAATCTCTGATTTTAAAGTGCCGTAATATTGTTCTTCGTAAACCTCTTCCCATTCAATAAATTCGTTTTGCTCAATTTTTTGTTTAAATTCTTCTGTCGTAAAAAAAAAGTAATCAATGCCATTTGTTTCACCGGCACGAGGGCTTCGGCTTGTTGCAGAAATTGAAAACCCCAAAGGCAGGCCCATTTCAATCAAACGTCGAATAATTGTTGTTTTTCCTGCTCCGCTTGGTGCTGAAAATATTATGGCTTTTCTCATATTTATAAAATATTGGCAAGCTGTTCTTTAACTTTTTCTATTGAATCTTTCATTTCCACAACTCGTTTCTGAATTTCGAAACAATTACTTTTATTGCCCATTGTATTTATTTCTCTACCTATCTCTTGGGCAATAAACCCAAGTTTTTTCCCTTTCGGCTCCGCTTCGGATTGTTTTAATGTGCTCTTAAAATAATTTATATGTTGCTCAAGCCTTACTTTTTCTTCGTTGATATCAAGTTTGTCTATATAGAAAAATAATTCCTGTTCCAACCTGTTTTCATCAGGTTGAACATTAAGTTGTGCCTGATTCAATTCCTTCATCAAGCGTTCACGCATCTGAATTTTACGCTCAGGATCAAATTTTTCTACTTCCGGTAATAATTTTTCTATATTTTCTATTTGTTTTATTATATCTTTTTTAAGTGTATCACCTTCTTGCTCTCTGAAATGATTAGTTTCTTCACATGCTTTTTTTACTAATTCAAACAGTTCTTCCCATTCATCTTCTGTTACTAAAGAATTTCCCGAACCAACGATGTCTGGCATTCTTATTAATATTTCCATCCAGTTTTCGGGTGTTTTAATTCCAAGTTGTTGCGAAAGAGAAGTTAGCTCAGTTAAATATTTTTCTGCTAATGCTTGATTAACACATGCGTCCTCAGCAGAAATATTTTCGATGTTTACATTAATGTCTATTTTACCTCTTATAAGAAACCTGGATATTATGTCTCTTATTTGATTTTCCCGCTCACGGTACCGAAAGGGAGTTTTTACCGATATGTCCAATTGTTTGCTGTTTAAAGAACGTATCATAACGGTAACAGTAGATTTACCAATTATTGCCTGGATTCTCCCAAAACCGGTCATTGATTTAAGCATACTATTTTTTATTTTTTTCAAGAATATTTTTAATACTGTTTAGTTTCATCAAAGCTTCTACCGGAGTAAGCATATCAATATTGGTGTTTAAAATTTCTTCACGAATATTTTCAAGAACAGGATCGTCTAATTGAATTAAGCTTAACTGATATGGCTTTGATGATGTTTTGGTTTTATTTGGTTCATCAACAGAAATATCTGAACCATGCTCTTTTTCGAGGCGCTTAAGAATTTCTTCGGCCCTTTCAATAATTTTTCTTGGCACTCCCGCCATGCGGGCAACATGTATTCCGAAACTATGTTCGGTTCCGCCGGGTGTAAGCTTTCGAATGAAAACGATATTGTTATTGCTTTCTTTTACCGAAATATGATAATTACTAACGCGAGGAAGATATGTTGCTATTTCATTTAATTCATGGTAGTGTGTTGCAAATAAAGTTTTTGGCTTGTACAAGGGATGATTATGTAAAAACTCGGTTATAGACCAGGCTATGGAAATGCCATCGTATGTTGATGTCCCTCTTCCGATTTCATCCAATAATATCAGGCTTCTTAATGACAGATTATTTAAAATACTGGCTGTTTCGTTCATTTCTACCATAAATGTGGATTCACCCGATGATAAATTATCGGATGCCCCAACACGGGTGAAAATTTTATCAACCAACCCAATTTCGGCGTGGCTTGCAGGCACAAAACTTCCACACTGAGCCAAAAGAACAATAAGGGCTGTTTGACGCAAAAGCGCTGATTTTCCGGCCATATTAGGTCCTGTAAGAATAATTATCTGCTGATCATCGCTGCTTAAATAAACGTCGTTTTCTACATATTTTTCGCCTAAAGGCAATTGCGTTTCTATTACGGGATGCCTTCCGTTTTTAATATTTAAGGATAGATTATCATTTAATACAGGCCTGCAATAATTATTTTCTGTGGCAATTAATGCAAATGAAAGATATACGTCGAGCATGGCAAGCAGCGATGCATTATTTAGCAGAGCTTCGCTAAATAAAACAGATTGCTGAATTAAAGAGGAATAAATTTCCTGTTCCAGCCGTAAAATTTTTTCTTCAGCGCCCAAAATTTTTTCTTCGTAAATTTTTAATTCGGGCGTAATATATCTTTCGGCATTTGTAAGAGTTTGTTTTCTAATCCATTCAGCCGGTACTTTATCTTTATGTGTGTTTGTTACCTCAAGATAGTATCCGAACACGTTGTTAAATCCAATTTTTAACGATGATATGCCTGTTCGCAGAGCTTCGTTTTGCTGAATGCCTGCAAGATAATTTTTGCTGTCGGTACTCAATAATCTTAGCTCATCCAGATCATTATTTATTCCGGAACAAATAACACCACCTTTAACAATTTGTGTTGAAGTATCTTCGCGGATATGTTTTTTAATTAATACAGACAAATTATCCAGGTTCTTAAAAGCGGAAATGATTTTTCTTAAGGGCTCTGCATTATCATAAATTAAAGAACAAAGTTCTTTGGTTTTTTCAATAGAGTAGGCAAGGGTTAAAAATTCTTTGGGGTTAATTTTCCCAACGGCAAGTTTTGCGCATATCCGTTCTATATCAGCTATTTCAGTTAAAATTTTTTGAGCCTGAAAAGACAAGTCTTTATTTTGATGGAAACACTCAACGGCATCAAGTCTTTCATCAATTTTTGCCTTATTGATTAATGGTAATAAAATCCAGCGCTGCAACAACCGGCCACCCATTGGGGTGGTAGTACGGTCTATTGTTGCCAAAAGAGTTTTGCCCCGCTCGTTATATGATTGAACCAGTTCAAGATTTCTAATGGTAAATTTATCGAGCCAGACATAGTCGTCATTGTCGATGCGCGAAATTGAGCGGATATGAGCAGAATAATTTTCTTGTCGGGTTTCATTTACATAATGCAGGCAAACACCTGCAGCAATAATTGCACTTTCCATCATTTCTATTCCGAACCCTTTAAGATTTTCGGTTTCGAACTGTCGCAGTAATATGTCTTTTGCGTATTGTAATGAAAACATCCAGTCGTCGAACCCAAAAGTGTTAAAAGGCCCAAAAAGCTCATAAAAATCTTTTTTTTGAGTTTTCTTTACAAGAACTTCGCTTGGCTGCATGTTTTGTAAAAGTCGGGCAATATATTCATTTCCGCCTTCAGCCACAAAAAATTCTCCCGTTGAAACATCAATAAAAGCAACACCTGATTTGGGATGGTTTAAATATACTGCAGCCAAAAAATTATTGCTTTTTCTATCCAATACGTTATCAGAAAAAGCAACACCGGGGGTAACAAGTTCTGTAATTCCGCGCTTTACAATTTTTTTTGCAAGTTTTGGGTCTTCAAGCTGCTCGCAAACCGCAACTCTTTGACCGGCTTTTACCAGTTTGGGCAGATAGGTTTCCAAAGCGTGATGTGGAAATCCTGCTAATTCTACATGCGAAGCTGCACCATTTGCTCTTTTTGTGAGAGTAATACCCAGAATAGAAGCTGCACGAACGGCGTCCTCTCCGAAAGTTTCAAAAAAATCTCCAACCCTGAAAAGCAAAATGGCATCGGGGTATTTGGCTTTAATTTCGTTGTATTGCCTCATTAAAGGCGTTTCGGCTACTAATCCTTCTCTCACTATATATTGTCTTTTCAACAAAAATATGAATTTCTTTTAAACCATGTTTGTATTTTTGCTCACTAAAATAGTTCTTCATTACGTTTATGAAAAAAAGCATGTCAGAACTCGCCCGATTATCAGTTGAAGAGTTTAAAAACTCTTCAAAGCTTCCTTGTGTGGTTTTATTGGATAATGTGCGCAGTCAGCATAATATTGGCTCCGTATTCCGTACATCGGACGCCTTTAGGGTTTCCGAAATAATTTTATGCGGGATTACGGCAACTCCACCCAATAAGGAAATTGAGAAAACAGCTTTGGGCGCAACCAATAGTGTTAGCTGGAGATATTTTGAAAACCCAACAGAAGCTATTGACATGTTAAAAAAAGATGGCTACACAATAATAGGTGTTGAACAAACCCACAATAGTTTGAAAATAGATAAAGATAAATGGTTAAATGCTAACGAAAAAGTTGTTTTTGTTTTTGGAAATGAGGTTTTTGGAATATCAGAAGAAGTATTGAATCTATGCGATAAAACAATAGAAATTCCTCAATATGGAACAAAGCATTCCTTGAATATTTCGGTTTGCGCCGGCATTATAATTTGGGAGATGTGTAAATATAGTTTTTAGAGAAAACATGATATTTATAATGTAACTTTATTAAGTATAAAACAGTAAAAACTAAAAAAAAAATTATATATTTGTCCAAAATTACTACTTTTGCAGTTTAAATAAAAAAAAATAAAACCAAAAAAATAAGCAATCTTATGAAAAACCTTAATCTGAAAATTGTTGTAGCTCTTGTACTTTCAGCAGCATTAATGTCAGGTTGCGGTCTCAAGAAAATGGCCAAAAAATATAATACGGTCAAGTATGAGGCAAAACCTGAAATGTTAGAAACCCATGGCGGAAAAATTAACACTGCTGTTAAAGGTGTATTCCCGGCTAAATATTTTGACAAAAAGGTAACTCTTGAATTTACCCCTATTTTAAAATGGGAAGGTGGTAGCCATACTTGCAAAACCATTAAAATTAAAGGTGAAAAAGTTGCCGGTGATGGTATTTCTATTAAAAAAGTAAATGGCGGTTCTTTTGATTGGTCTGATGTAATACCATACAAACCACAAATGAATGCATCAGAACTTGTTGTAAATGTAAAAGGTATTAAAGGTAAAAAATCTAAAGATTTTGGCGAAGTAAAATTGGCTGATGGTGTTATTTACACCAGTGAACGCGTTGCTCGTGACGAAGAAGTTGCAATTGCTGAACACGGCTATAAAAAGGAAGTTTTAATTACCGAAGTTGCCAATTTATATTTTGATTATAACAGCGCTAATCTTAGCATGACACAAAAGCGCAACAAAATGGACGAAAACAAGGCTTTGGTGAAAAAAGTAGAAGATTTTATTGCCAAAGGCTGGAAAATTAAAACCATTGATATAAATGCATGGGCATCACCCGAAGGTGAAGAAGCTTATAATGCCAAATTATCAAACGATCGTTCAGATGCAGCTAAAAAATATGTTGATTCTTACATCGAAAAATTAGACAAACAAATTGCTAAAGACAAAAAAGCAAAATACGACGATGTAAAACGCGCATATACTGTTAATCCAAAAGCTAATGGTGAGGATTTTGAAGGCTTTATGAATGCAATTCAAAAATCTAATTTAAAAGAAAAACAAGCCATCATTAATGTGATAAAATCACAACCAAGCAAAGCTCAGCGTGAACAGGAAATTAAAAATATGACTGTTGTATATGCTGAAGTTGAAGAAATTCTTGAACCATTACGTCGTGCTGAAATTTCAGTTGTATGTTATGAGCCAAAACGTACCGATGAAAACATTGCTATGCTTTCAACAACTCATCCTGATAGCTTAAAAGCTGAAGAATTGTTATTTGCGGCTACATT
The DNA here is from genome assembly GCA_964550265.1 of uncultured Bacteroidaceae bacterium. GTDB lineage: Bacteria > Bacteroidota > Bacteroidia > Bacteroidales > DTU049 > GWF2-43-63. Next base: position 1,937 of record CAZJYL010000108.1, on the reverse strand, counting down.
AACCGACAATAAAGAAACTCAACTGGCTATTTACAAATCCGGAACTAAAATTTTCGACAACAATTGGAAATTCTGGAACAATGCAGGTGCCGTATTAATGGAAATGGACCATATAAGCGATGCTAAACCTTATATCGAAAAAGCAAATGCTCTTTCACCTAACAATGCTGTTGTTATGAATAATTTAGGTGTTTTTGCTTCTTGGGATAAAGATTATGCTAAAGCTAAATCATATTATGAAACCGCTCAAAATGGAGGTGTTAGCGTTAATTATAACTTAGGTATCCTGAAAATCCGCGAAGGCGATTATGATGCTGCTTTAAAATTGTTTGGTAGCAAAACATGTAAATATAATATTGCTCTTGCACAGGTGTTAAAACTTGATTATACCAATGCTACCTCTACATTAAATTGCACAAAGGCTCATAATGGTGCAGTTGCTTATTTACTTGCCGTTGTTGGTGCAAGAACCAATAATACAAGTATGCTTTATGACAATTTGAAGAAAGCTATTGCCGCTGAGCCTGCTTATAAAGCTCAGGCTAAAGAAGATCGCGAATTCTTCAAGTATTTCAATGCAACAGATTTTCAAAATATTGTGAAATAATATTTTTATAAATCATTATAAATAGGCTGTTTCAAAAAGGGACAGCCTATTTTTTTTAGTTTCAACACTAAAAACGAATAATACCAAATGCGCTAAAAATTCTACATTTGTATATGAACAATGCTTTTAAAGAAATAGTAAACAAATTTTCAATTAATGGCAGTATTTATGAAATTACTGCATTTGGAAACGGGCATATAAACGATACATATTTAGTTAAAACTTCCGATAACGATTATATATTACAACGTAAAAACCATCTGGTATTTAAGGATGTGCCGGCTATGATGGATAATATTGTAAGAGTTAGTAATCATATTAAACAAAAATTGATTCAAAGCGGAATTTCTGATATTGAACGCCGCGTTTTTTCGCATTTGACAACACAAGATGATAAATATTTTTATAAAGACAGTCAGGGTAATTATTGGACTTTATGTAAACGTATTTTAAACAGCAAAAGCATTGAATCAATTGAAAATCCACATCAGGCATGGCTTACGGGAAAAGCTTTCGGACAATTTCAAAATCAACTTGCCGATTTGCCAAAACCCGACCTGAATGAAACCATAATTGATTTTCATAATATAGAATTCAGATATAAAAATTTTCGAAAGGCCATTCAATATAATTATAACAACCGTCTTGAGTTAATTAAAGAAGAAGTAGATTTTGCGCTGATGCTTGAGGACGAAATGCACACACTTTTAGATGCACAAAATGCCGGAAAAATCCCTATAAGAATCACTCACAACGATACCAAAATAAATAATGTTTTATTTGATGAAAACAATAATGTGCTTTGTGTAATAGACCTTGACACTGTTATGCCCGGTTTAATTCATTTTGATTTTGGCGATGCCATACGTACGGGTGCGTCAACTGCTGCAGAAGACGAAAATGATATATCTAAAATGACAATCGACTTACAACGATTCGAGGCTTTTGCAAAAGGATACATAGAAGAAACTAAGGCTGTTTTAAATGACTTAGAAATTGAATTATTGCCTCATTCTGCTAAATTTATGTCTTTTATTATGGGATTGCGCTTTCTTACAGATTTTCTTGACGGGGATGTGTATTATAAAATCAAATTTGCCGACCATAATTTAACACGTGCCCGAGCACAATTTAAACTTGTAAAAGAAATTGGCAAAAATGAATCGGCAATGAAAGACATTGTTTATAAACTTATTTAATATTTTGGTTTTATTGGCCTTATGGCACTTGCCTCTTTAGGTTTTAGCTTTTTAATTTTGTTGCCATACAATAAAAACAAACTCTTTTTATAATTTTGTTGAATGGACAATGTTATCAGAATACATAATGC
>CAZJYL010000107.1:0-8002 GCA_964550265.1 uncultured Bacteroidaceae bacterium | reverse complement strand
CGTTTTCGTTAAGCTAAGAATCAGTATTTTTCACTGTGGTTACTTTCTTTTATTCCATTGCTTTGAAATTCAAAAATCACAATAAGGAATGCAAATTTAATAAACTTAATTAATTAAAGATAAAACTTTCAATTTATAGCTTTGGGATTAAATAAAATATATCCGAAATAAAATGACAAAATAAAAGGCTCATCATATTTATCATAAAAACTGGCAGTAATTGCTACCGGTCCAACGGGGCTGTGAAATACCAAACTATATGAGGCAACATAATATCTGTTTTTAAACCATACGCCATAAGTAGGATAAACGCCACTTGAGCCTGTTGAAATTTCTCTAAACGGCTGATATAAATAGGCTTCGGCACGAAAATCAAAATTCTCCCTTATCATAAAAATACATTTCAATCCTGCTCCAACATATTGATGCGACCTAAATTGAGGCATAAACAATGTTTTCATTTCCGGCAATGGCTGAAACGGATTTGCAAAAAGCATTGTTGCCGTGTAATTTCCAAAAAAGTCGCGGTTTGAAAAGTATAAATCATTTAACCAGCCAAGTCTGAATTTCCCTTTACGCAAAAAATAATTTTCGTATTGAAATTGTGCATACAGCCAATTGTGCCCTGCTTCGTATATGTTTGACAGTATTGACGTGGAGCCGGGCGTTGTTGTTTCTTTTCCTTTTAAAAATCCTGCCTTTAAATTAAAGAAAGTTCCCTTATTTGAATATTGTTTTTTGTTCAAAGTGTTTCTTTCCCACTCTACTCCAAAATTCCAGGCCCTGAAATGAGTTTTATCGGGAATATCCACTCTTGTGAAATAATTGTCCTGAAAATATTCATCATCTAAAATCATTGCTGAGCCAACACCAGATAACTTCCCCTGGTTTTTTAGTGGCATAATCATGTTACAAGCCCAATGATAATCATTAATTATTAATTAACTGGGGTTTTTATCTTCGAAAAAATGAGACGTTGTCTTGAAATAATCCCACTGATTATATATAATGCGGCCAAACAAAGCATATTGCGGGTATCCGGGAAAATCAAGCCTCATGCCCAATAAACCGGAACTATAAAACTTGCCTGCATACATATTAGCACGGAATGTAGCTGCATTTCGTTGCAAATATTTATAGCTTATTTCAGCAAATGCCTGATTGACAGGATTTGAAGAAACCAGCCCCCCAAAACGCAACAAAATGTTTGATTCTTTTTTAACATCAAGTTTCAAATCAAAACACCTGCTTGAATCCTTGAATACAGCAGTGGGATAAATTGAACGAATGGCATGGTCGGTTAGTAAGCGGTAGTAATCTTGACGTGTTCTGTTTATATCAACAGCTTCCCGTCGCGAAAAATAATTCAAAACATATTGCTTTTGCATTTTATTCATTCCCGCAACTTCAACATTGTCAAAAATCAATTCGGGTTTTTTCTTATTGAAAGCATCCCTTCTTTTTTGCGATTCTTCGCGTGAAATACTGTCAACAACAAATTTTCTGATGTCGTTTATTTTTTCTAAAGTTGCATTATATCCAAGTTCAATGTATTCACGCGAATGTGAAAAATCTATAACATTTGTCTGTGGAATTTGCGGTTCAATTAAAACGCTGCTGTTACACGGCAAATCGTACGATGTTTCCATCATAAAAATATTTTCCAGTTGCGATTTAATATTATCAGGGTCCGGATCAACTTTGTCACCTGCAACTTTAGAGCCTATAATCATATCGGGGTCGAAATCGTTTAATACTATATCGGCAGGAAAATTATTGAACATCCCTCCATCCATATACATTTTGCCGTCAATGGTAATTGGCTTAAAATATAACGGATAAGTCATAGATGCTCTGATAGACTTACTTAAATTACCATTTCTGAAAACTTCTGCTTTGGAATCCGTTATATTTGCGCCAACACACCTGAAAGGAATAAGCAATGAATCGAAATTACCTTTGCAAACGGCATTGGCTTGTGCAAAAATTTCCATGAAAACAAAATCCATCTGACTGGACGACACTATATTGGTAGGTATATCAAAACGCCAAATACTGTCGGCATTTACCCTAAAAGATGCCCATGAAGCATCAATTTCGGGCTGTTTGAAATAATAAACATATTTTTCATCAATTACTCCGGTGGCCCAATTAATAAACTCGGGCGAAGTAATTAGTTGCTCCATTTGTTCGGTTGTCCAGCCACTGGCATATAAGCCGCCAATAATAGCACCAATGGATGTTCCCGCAATATAATCAATCGGGATTTGATTTTCCTCCAATGCGCGAAGCACACCAATGTGTGCAGCCCCTTTGGCTCCTCCTCCGCTAAGCACTACAGCTACTTTTTGTGCATTAATATTTACAAAACACAAAAAAAACAGAAGTATGAAGCTTAGCTTTTTCATTAAATCATATCAAGTGCATGTTTCAAATCATTAAGAATATCATCTATCTCCTCAATTCCAACTGAAAATCTTACCAGTCCATCAGTTATAAATGCGGCTTTCTTCCCTTCTGCCGAAACGGCAGCATGAGTCATCGAGGCGGGGTGTTGAATTAAAGACTCTACACCTCCCAATGAAACGGCCAGCATAATAAGCTGTACATTATTCATCAGCTTAACGCCTGCTTCGTATCCGCCTTTCATTTCAAAACTAATCATGCTTCCCGGGCCTTTTGTCTGTTTCTTTGCCAATTCATACTGAGGATGCGATTTTAATCCGGGATACATTACCCGTTCAATTTTTGGATGGCTTTCCAGAAACTCAGCTACTTTCATTGCATTTTCCTGTGCTTTTTCAACACGCAAAGAAAGTGTTTTTGCACCGCGAATAACCATATAAGCCTGATGCGGATCCATATTATAACCAAAACCTACCATTATTGCCCTGAGTTTTTTATACATTTCCTCTGTTTTTGCAACAATGGCTCCTCCAACTATATCGGCATGGCCATTAATATATTTGGTAAGCGAATGCAATACTATATCGGCACCCAAATCCAAAGGCTTTTGCAAAACGGGGCTGCAAAACGTGTTATCAACACACACAACAATGCCATGTTTATGTGCCAGTACAGATGCTGCGGCTATATCGGTAATTGCCATTGTAGGATTGGCCGGAGATTCAAGATATAATAGTTTTGTATTTGATTTAATAGCCTTTTCAATATTGTTTATATCGCTTGTGTCAACATAAGTGCTTTCAACTCCAAAACGAATAAAATGATTTTCCATTATATTACGACTTGGTCCATATACAGCAGCAGAGCTTACAACATGGTCTCCTGCCGAAAGCATTGACAAATATACTGTTGATACAGCGCCCATCCCTGAACTACAAGCAATTCCGCCAAATCCGTTTTCCAAAACTGCCAATTTATTTTCAAGTGCTTCAATAGTAGGGTTGCCTATACGGCTATAAATAAAACCTTTTTCTTTACCTGCAAAACGGTCAGCTCCCTGTTGGGCATTACGAAATGCAAATGTTGATGTTTGATAAATAGGTGTTACTGCACTTCCAAAGGCGTCTTCAAAATCACCTGCATGAACCAGCTGCGAATTTAATCCCAAGTCTTTTACATTTTTCATTTTTTTGATTTTTTTACAAATATACTTGATTTTAAAAAAACATAAGTACTTATAATCCATTAAAAAATATAATAAAACTACTGTAAATCATTGATTAGTCAATATTAAAATGAAACCGGAAAAACATATTTGATTATTATTTGCAAAAATTAAGTATTTTTGTACCTAATTCTCTATTGTGTAAAAAAATGTCAAAACCAATTCAACTTTCCGAAGCTGCTTCTATTGGAATCCATGCTTTAGTGTTAATTTCCAACAGCAGCGATAATTTCATGAATGTTAATATGATAGCAGAAAAAACAGGTGCCAGCAAAAATCATATAGCCAAAGTAATGCAAACGCTTGTTAAATCAGGTTTTGTAAGTTCCGTAAGAGGTCCTGCCGGCGGTTTTTCACTTGCCATGGAAGCAAATGAAATTAATCTTTTAGACATTTATGAGTCAATAGAAGGAAAAATTATTCTTAAAGACTGCCCGTTTGACAAGCCTGTATGCCCGTTTGAAAATTGCATGATGGGTGGTATTTTTCATAAAGTTACCGAAGAATTGGTTGATTTTTTAAAAACACACACATTAAGCGATATGTTGCAAAGCGAAAACAATTAATTTTTTGTCATGACGCGTAAACAGCGATTATCAAAGATTATTGAACTTTTTCAAAAACACAATCCGATTCCTAAAACGGAGCTTGATTACAAAAGTCATTACCAATTAATTGTGGCTGTAATTCTAAGTGCCCAGTGCACCGATGTCAGAGTTAATAAAATTACTCCTGAATTTTTCAAAACTTTTCCAAACGAGAAAGTATTGAGCAAAGCAACTGAAGCAGCCATATTTGAAAAAATAAAATCCTGCTCATATCCCAACAACAAAGCCCGCAATTTAAAGGCAATGGCAGAGAAGCTTGATAAAAAATATAAAGGCAAACTACCCTCTGACCCTGAAGAAATGCAGCAATTGCCCGGTGTTGGACGCAAAACGGCACATGTATTGGCTTCCGTCTTATTTAATCAAAATGTAATTGCCGTTGACACTCATGTGCAACGTGTCAGTATCAGATTGGGCTTTGCTCCCGAAGCATCCACTCCCCTGACCGTTGAAAAAGCTCTTGTGGCAATAGCACCTGCCGACACTTTGCACAATTTGCATCATTGGCTTATATTGCACGGACGCTATGTGTGTAAAGCAAGAAAACCACTCTGTTCCAATTGCAACATTGTTGATTTTTGCACTTATAAATACAAGGAGTTTTAATCGTTTTTTTATTCCTTAAAAATGATGTACCCCGGCACAACTCCGGCATTAAATTCCTTTATTAAACTCCCAAACGGAGAATAATGTAGAACTTTTCCCGCATGAATATAATTTCCGGCATCACTGGCCCATATTGTGTTGTCCGCCGGATTAACGGCAAGACGATAAAATGTATTCCCGACAGATTGAACCCAATGCGTTGACGGAATCGCGGTTGCATTAACAGACATTTTGTAAATATGCTGGTTTATATAATACAAAGTGTCTCCCGACAAATTTACAACCAATGATGTGGGATAATCGTTAGCTGACAAAAACTGAATGCTTCTGACAACATTGTGCGAAACAGGGTCAACAACAACAAGTCTTGCCGTTTCGGCGTGGTCGAAGCCTCCGCTACATAAAATCCAAATATGTTCATTTTTGTCAATACACATACTGTTTGGCTCAATGCCAACGATAATTGAATCGCTTAATTGTTTTGCAATGGGATCTATAACCAATAAAACATTATTGGTTTTTGTTGACGCCAGTTGCGACCAGTGTGTAGCCCATAGTTTACCCTTGTGCAGCAACAGGTTTTCTACCGGCCTGCCTGTATAAATACTGTCAACCAAAGCACCCTGACCGGCATTGACAACATATATATAAGGTTTGTATAAAGAAGAAACAAATAAATTGTCGTTGGGTCCAATGCAAATTTCGCGTGGAGACATTATTCCCGAAATTGTTTTTTCAACCTTAAAATTGCCGTTCAGCTTATAAATCTTTCCTGAGTTGTTTACTGTCAAAAAAATAAAATCATCAATCAAAGCCATATGGAATGGTATATCGCCCGGCGGAAAATTATTTGCAAAACGGAATATTTCATTACTGATACTGTCATTTTCGAAATTAATCCACGAAATATCGCCACCACCTGAATTGAACAAGCCTTCGTTTATCACAAAAGCACCCTTATTAAACATTGAGGGACTATCATTGACGTCGTTTATCTCGCCGAACTCGTCATTGGTGCACGAATACAGCATTACAGATAAAACAAATAAAAATATTGCCTTATTCATTCCATTTCCATTTTAGTGTAACGAAAAAATTCCTTCGCGGCATAGGATACCATGCAATATATTGATAGTCCGCATTTAAAATATTATTAACCCGCAAAGAAAAAGACAATGTATGAGCTTTTAATCTTTTTGATATTGAAAAGAAAACATCATGTAAAAAGATTTCGGGCATGTATCGGTCGTTGTCACTGCTCGAAAACCGTTTGCCAGTGTAATGATATTCATATCCGCCGCTCCATATTCCATGTTCAAATACAAAAAAAGTATTTACGGTTAAATCCGGCACATAAATAAGAGAAAAGGTTTTTTCTGTGCTTACATCAAAAGCAAAAACTCGGGCAGCATTTGCAGAAACCGACAATTTATTTTTCCCAAATACATAAGAAAGAGAAGAAGTGCCTTCGATTCCGTAATGAAGCGATTTTGAAATATTAGCCGCATGCCATTGGCTTGAAGATGAATCGGGAGTCCAGTGTATCAGGTTGTAAGTTTTTGAGTAAAAAGGCATAGCCTTGCAGTCGAATTTGATTTTTTTTACATAAAAGTTCACAACAGCAGCAAAATCAGCCATCCATGCATCTTCAGGCTTTAGCAAAGGATTCCCTCCCGGCACCCAGTATAAATCATTCATGGTTGGCATTCTCATATTTCGTGCAACTCCCATGTATAAATTTATCCAAGTCCATTTTTGTCCTTTAATGTTTGACGTATTTGAAGGCAGCAATTTTAGCGAAAGACCCGGCAAAGGAAATATCTGGTTGAAATCTCTGGTAACAAGATTAGTCCACATGCTTAGTTTAATGAATTCAAATTTCGAGAAATTGAATTTTAAATTCATTCTTTGGTCGGAATGCAATACGGGCTTGCTGAAATTATCCGACACAACTCTAAATATTTCGGGATAATATTCCAGATGTAATTCCTGCTCTTTTCCTAATTTTAAATATGAAGTCAACCTTGTGGCAAATGACTGCGATGCAGTTCCATCACTAATTAGCAATTGTTTGTTTTTATACAAAAAAGTATCGGCGCTGAAAAACAAACGAAGCTGCAAACCTGCATTGTCGTTTGAAATTAAAGGGATATAAGTGCTGAATCGTACAAATTTACTTTGCTGACTTTCGTTTTCGGCCAACTGCGGGCTAAATATCGGAGCAGGAGATTCATTAAAAGATGAACCCGCCCATAATGAAAATTTTAAATCGCCTTTTTTTAGTGGTAAAAGAAAATTGCTTTTTATAGAAAACTGATGAAATGATGCCGAAATTCTGTTTTCAACAGGCCAGTCGTTGTATGTTGCACCAACGGCATTGTTTTTATATTTATAATCATTCTTTGAGGTAATTCCGGCCAGTTCAACAGATATCTTGTTTTTTTTAATCCTATGTTCCAGAAAAACCGAAGCGGTTTTGGTACCAAAACTTCCATTTGATAGACTAAGCCTTCGTTCAACCGAACTGTCGCGATAAAATATATCATCAATAAATATATAAGAAGATAGTCCGCCTGAAAAATCGCTTGCGGCCAATGTTCCTGACACTATACCCAATTGTACGTTGTCGTTAACAAGCATTCCGTTCAATGCAGGCTGGCCAAGAGTTAGCTGATTCAAAGCAAAACCGTTCCAAACAAGCAGTGTTTGTGAGGCTCCAAAACCGCGGTGAGATACTGTTGATGTTCCGCCCGGAGAATAATTTTTGAAAAAAACAGGGGTGTGTCGGGCTAAAACATTTTCTACAGAAAGATTTTCAACAGAATAAGCAAGTTTGTTAAGAACAGAAAACATAAACAAAGAATCGGTTGCTGGTGCCGATATGTCAATTGGTTTCAGCCAAATAGTATCATTGTTGTTTTGGGCAGAGCTAAAAAACACCACACAAAAAAATAATATAATTACAACAACCTTCATCAATGGCTAACAATGAATTTTGAAAATCTGCCTTTAGAGGTTTTAATAAAATAGAAACCATTATCAAGTTCTGAAACATTAATAAATTTTTCCGAGCCATATAACTTTTTAATCATGAAGCCATTACTGGAAAAAACAAATACTTCTTCGCCATCACGAGTATTTAAGTATAATATTTCGC
>CAZJYL010000106.1:0-8033 GCA_964550265.1 uncultured Bacteroidaceae bacterium | reverse complement strand
CTTCTTTCTTTTTCTCGGGTCTCATTTGCGGGAAGAACAACACATCCTGAATTGAAGGGCTATTGGTCATTAGCATTGCCAATCGGTCAATTCCGATTCCAAGACCGGACGTTGGCGGCATTCCTAATTCCATTGCGCTTAAAAATTCTTCATCAAGCATCATGGCTTCCTCATCCCCGCGTTTGCCAAGTTCCAGTTGCTCCTCAAAACGTTTGCGCTGGTCAATTGGGTCGTTTAACTCGCTATATGCATTACAAATTTCCTTACCGTTTACGATAGCCTCAAAACGTTCAACCAGTCCCGGCTTGCTGCGATGTTTCTTTGCAAGTGGCGACATTTCTATAGGATAATCAGTAATGAAAGTAGGTTGAATTAATTTACCCTCGCAAGTTTCGCCGAATATTTCATCAATTAGCTTTCCTTTGCCCATAGATGAATCAATAGTAATATTGAGTTTTGATGCTACCTCGCGTAATGCGCTTTCGTCCATCATGGAAATGTCAATGCCGGTATATTCCTGTATGGCTTCAAACATGGTAAGTCTTTTCCATGGTCTTTTGAAATTAATTTCATTATCCCCTACCTTAACAATAGTGGAACCCGTAAGGTCAATCGCTATTTTCTCAACCATTTCTTCAACAAGTTCTGCCATCCAAATATAATCCTTGTATGCAACATACAATTCCATTTGAGTAAACTCCGGATTATGGAATCTGTCCATGCCTTCGTTGCGAAAATCCTTTGCAAATTCAAAAACACCATCAAATCCGCCAACAATAAGACGTTTCAGATACAACTCATTGGCAATTCTTAAATATAAAGTGGTTTGCAGCGTATTATGAAATGTTTTAAACGGTCTGGCTGCTGCTCCGCCATAAATAGGTTGCAATATAGGTGTTTCCACCTCAAGATACCCCTTTGATGTAAGGAATTCTCTCATGGAGTTGGTAAGCTTTGAACGCTTTATGAAAGTTTCTCGCACATGCGGATTCACAATCAAATCGAGCGAACGATTGCGATAGCGCTGCTCGGGATCGGTAAAAGCATCGTAAACTTTATCGTCTTTTTCCTTTACTATGGGCAAAGGCTTAATCGATTTGCTTAACAAAACAAAAGACCGTGCATGAACTGAAATTTCTCCGGTTTGAGTTTTAAATACAAAGCCTTTAACGCCAATGATATCGCCAATATCAAGAAGTTTTTTAAATACGGTATTGTACAATGTTTTATCATCGTCCGGACAAAGATCGTCACGCTTGAAATAAACCTGAACACGACCCTGAGCATCCTGAATTTCCACAAACGAAGCCGCACCCATTATACGCCGGCTCATAATACGTCCCGCAATGGAAATATCATTGAATTTTTCAGGATTTGTTTCATATTCATCATGAATTTCATTTGAATATGCTGTAACACAATATTTGGCTGCAGGGTAAGGATTAATATTTAACTCATGCAATTGCGACAATGCCTCGCGACGCAATATTTCCTGTTCGGATAATTCGGACATATTTCAATTTTTTTTGCAAAGATACAAGTAATCGTGGCAAGTGCAAAACAAGCTTAAATGCATTTTTTGTAATTTAGCAAAAAAAATATGCTTGAACTTAAGAAAAAACACTTAATTCTTCTTGCAATATTATCGGGGCTGTTACTTAGTCTTGCATGGCCATTAAGGGGCTTTCCGTTTTTGGCATTCATCTCTTTAATACCACTTTTAATAATTGTTGAACAAATTCAGCAAAACAGCTCCAAATTTCTGCTGTTTGCCAGTTTTCGTTATAGTTATATCACTTTTCTGCTTTGGAATACAGCAACAACCTATTGGATTTGGAACTCAACTGAATTTGGGGCTTTATTTGCCATTATTGTAAACAGCATGCTCATGTCTCTGGTGGTTCAGGTATCTTCCTTCATACGCCAAAACATGAAAAACCAAATCTTAGGAATTATTATTTTGCCAATATTATGGATTTCTTTTGAATTCCTGCATCAGGACTGGGATTTATCATGGACATGGCTGACGCTTGGCAATGTCTTTGCATCTCATATACAATGGATTCAATGGTATGAATTTACAGGAGTTCACGGAGGAACATTGTGGATTTGGATTATAAATATTTTGCTCTTTTTTATTATTAATTCAATTATTTCTAAAAAAGAAATCTGCAAAGCAGGCCGAAACTCAGTAATTATTGCGATATCAGTTGTTTTTATCATTCCTTCAATATGGTCAATATGGCGTTATAAAACCTATGATGAAAAACCAAATCCGGTTGACATAGTATTGTTGCAACCAAACCTTAACCCATATACCGAAGAATACAAGCTAAGCGTTGATGAGGTAATGGAAAGGCTTTTGTCTTCAAAAGCAAGAAGCATAATTGATACAAATGTTGACTTTATTGTTGCACCCGAAAGTGTTTTGCAGGAAGGAATGTTCGAAGATGAGTTTTGCTATTCAATAAGCGTTCGCGAAATAAAAGAGTTTTTAAAAGAATATTCGCCTAAATCACATTTTATTTCAGGAGCAGGCACATTCCGTATGTTTAAACCGGACGAACCTTTAGGCCCGTCGGCAAGGCGTTATAACAGTACTATGTGGTACGAAGCTTTTAATACGGCATTATTTATTGACTCATCAGGAGCTCCTGTAACATATCACAAAAGTAAGCTGGTTGCGGGTGTAGAGCAAATGCCTTTTGTTCATTTAATAAAACCTATCGAAAAATTAGCCATAGATTTAGGCGGTACAGTTGGCACACTGGGGAAAAGCAATGACAGAACAGTTTACTATAAAGGAGTGGTACCGGTTAGCGCAGTGATTTGCTATGAAAGTGTTTATGGCGAATTTGTTTCGGAATTTGTTAAAAATGGAGCGCAGTTAATATTTGTGATAACAAACGACGGCTGGTGGAAGAATACTGCAGGACATAAACAACACTTTGTGTATTCGCGTTTAAGGGCAGTTGAAACGCGCAGATCTATAGCACGTGCCGCTAATACCGGAATATCGTGTTTTATAAACCAGCGTGGAGATGTAATACAAAGCACAGAGTATTGGACACAAGACGTTATAAGAAATAAAATTAATGCAAACACCGAAATCACCTTTTATACAAAACATGGAGATTTCATTGGACGTGGAATGAGTGTTGTTTCATTATTATTGATTTCCGTTTCTATGGTTGTGTATTTATTTAACCGTATTAACCACAGAAAAACAAGACTATCGAAATGATTCAATATTTTCGCCTGATAAAGTTCTCGCATACTATTTTCAGCCTCCCATTTGCGGTTGTAGGATTTTTATTTGCCATAGATCAGCAATATAAAATTGAATGGCATACAGCAATATTTATTTTGCTTGCATTGATTGCTGCCCGTACCGCAGCCATGGCATTCAACAGGTGGGCTGATAAAGTTTATGATGCAAAAAATCCCCGCACCAGCAAAAGAGAAATCCCTGCGGGCTATGTAAAACCATTTCAGGCTATGATGCTGACGATAGTATCATCTGCCGTTTTTGTCTTTCTTTCAGCTTTAATAAATGAACTATGTCTTATTCTTAGTCCTGTTGCATTATTGGTAATAATTGGATACAGCTATACAAAACGTTTTACGTTTTTATCTCATTTAATCCTTGGCGTTGGGCTGGCAATAGCCCCTGCTGCAGCATTCATTGCCGTTAGCAATACTTTCGACGTGGGTTTGTTATTTCTGTGCTTTGGAGTACTATTTTGGGTTGCAGGCTTCGATATTATTTATGCTCTACAGGATATTGAATTCGACAAACAAGAAAAGCTGCATTCCATTCCCTCAAAGCTTGGATATAAACGTTCTCTGCAACTTGCAGCATTGTTTCATCTTATTTCAATTCTTTTGATGTTTCATTTCGGGTTTATAGTCTATGGCGACTTTATAGCTCTATTGGGAATTATCCTTTTCTCATTGATGATAATTTACCAACATATAAATGTTAGGCTACACGGATTAAAAGCCATTAATCTTTCTTTCGGAACAATGAACGGAGTTGCATCACTCTTTTTTGGAGCAGCGTATTTGCTTGACTTTTTTCTGTTTTAGAATAAGATAATTTCAAAGACTTATATACACATGGAAGATCTTTTCTGTCTTCCAAAAGAACCATTAAAGAATCGCATGCCTCCAGAACGGTAGATCCTTTTGGAGTTACAAAGCGGTCTCCCCTCCTGATCATTGCAATAATGGATGTTGCAGGCAACTGTAAGTCAATTACTCGTGCTCCAACAATTTCTCCATCTTTTGGAATTATTATTTCCTCAAGAGCCGATTTGTCATTTTCGTCCAGTATTCTGTCTATAGTTGTTTGCTGCCGCATGGTTCTGGGTACGGCAACTTTTAACCATCGGGCAAAGAAAGGCAAAGTAGTGCCTTGTATTAATACTGATGTAATAGAAATAAAAAATACCACATTGAATATCATTCCGGCCTTGTCTATTCCGGCCAATAACGGAAATGTTGCAAACACAATAGGCACAGCTCCACGCAAGCCAACCCAAGAAATAAATAATTTTTCCCTTGAGGGGAAATTAAATGGCAACAAACTTATAAATACAGCTATAGGACGCGCAACAATAATCAGAAAAACAGAAATTAATAAACCAACACCAATAAAAGGAATAATATGAGATGGGTAAACCAATAAACCAAGCGTTAGAAAAAGAACTATTTGCATCAACCATGCTGTAGCATCAAACATTTTTAATATCGTACGCTTGTGCAAAAGTTGCTTATTCCCCAAATAAACCCCGCAAATATAAACGGCCAAAAAACCATTCCCATTTACCATATCGGTAGAATAATAAGTAATGTAAACCAACGATAACAACAAAATCGGATATAATCCTTCAAATGCCAGTTTAATTCTATTAATAATTAACTTCCCTGCAAATCCAAATCCAAATCCGGCAAAGGCTCCCACAGCCATTTGCGATATTAAAGAACTAAACATGTCAAAATAACCGGAATTCTTGTTCACAATATAATCCAGCATTACCACAACCAGCACGTAAGCCATAGGGTCATTGCTTCCGCTCTCAAACTCAAGTGTTGGTCGCAGACCGGGTTTTAACGATAGGTTTTTTTCGCGAAGAATTGAAAAAACTGCAGCCGCATCAGTAGATGAAACAATTGCCCCAAGCAATAACCCTTCTGCCAAAGTAAAATCTGTAATTTGCCAAACAAAAACACCAACCCCAATTGCCGTTAAAATTACACCTAAGGTAGATAGAATCAATCCTCGGCCAACTATAGGGCTAACTCTATTCCAATCAGTATCCAGGCCGGATGAAAACAAAATAATGCATAAACTTATAATTCCAATAAATCGGGCTGCTATAGGGTCGTTAAATTGGATTCCGCCTATGCCTTCGCTTCCGGCCAACATACCTACACCAAGAAAAAAAATAAGCATCGGTAACCCAATTCTGGAAGAATTTCGCGCAACTATAATGCTCAAAAATAAAAGCAGAGCTCCAATAAACATTATATTTTCAATGGTAAGGGTCATTATTAAAAATGTGAGTCATTTACAAAAATAATTAATTTATTTTTAAATATTTTTTTGTGTTTTTGAATTCCTATAAGTAAATTTAGCATTATAATCTTTTCATTATTTTTGCATTAAAGAATAATTCAATATGATAATCATCGGCATAACAGGCACGCTTGGAGCAGGAAAAGGAACCATTGTTGACTATCTGGTGCGCAACAAGGATTTTGTACATTTTTCGGTCCGTCAGTTTCTATTAAAAGAAATACGTAAACGCAAAATGCCTGAAAACAGAGACAGTATGGTTGCAATAGCAAACGAATTGCGTGCTAAACACGGAGCTTCATATATTGTGGAGCAGCTATATGACCAGGCTGTAAAAAACGGAAAAAATGCAATTATCGAAAGCATCAGAACAACCGGTGAAATAGAGGCTTTAAGAGCAAAAGGAGGTTTTTTCCTTATGGCTATTGATGCCGATGCCAGAATTCGTTTTCAGCGAATTTTGCAACGCGGTTCCGAAACCGACAATATTGACTACGACACCTTTATTGCCAATGAAAACAGGGAAATGAGCGGAGTTGACCCTGCAAAACAAAATCTGATGAAATGTATTGAGAGTGCCGATTTTGCATTAGATAACAACGGAACTTTTCAGCAACTTTTCGACCAGATCGAAACTATTATGGAAGAAGTTAATGCCAGAGAAAAAGCAGCCTCGGCGGGAATAGCATACAGACGCCCATCATGGGATGAATATTTTATGGAAGTATCCAACACCGTTGCCAAACGCGCTACATGCGACAGAGGACGCTCGGGATGCGTTATAGTTCGCGACAAGCGTATTCTGGTAACCGGATATGTAGGCTCTCCTATAGGATTAGAACACTGCGATGAAGTTGGACATCTTTATAAAAAAATGATTCACGAGGATGGACGCATAACTACACACTGCGTAAGAACTGTTCATGCAGAACAAAATGCCATAACCCAAGCTGCACGATATGGCATAGCTTTAGACAATGCAACCCTATATTGTAAAATGACACCTTGCCGTACTTGCGCAATGCTGATTATAAACTGTGGTATAAAACGTGTGGTTTGCGAATTTCGTTACCATGCCGGCAAAGAAAGCGAAGCAATGTTTTCCGAAGCAAATGTAACTTTGGAATACTTCAACGACGAAGTGCTGAGTTATGATAATCAGTGAGGAATAAAAAAATTAGCTTCACTCCCATTTTAAATAACTCTACATTAAATCAATCCATCATTCTTTTATTTCGCAGCATTAATAAAAATAATGGAATATGATGTTGCTTAATATTTCATATTTTTGCACACAATTTCACATGTTTACAAAAAATGGACTACAATCATCGCGAAACGGAAGCCAAATGGCAAGAGTACTGGGCAAGCAATAAAACTTATCGTACGGAAATTGATCCGTCCAAGCCAAAATATTATGTTCTGGACATGTTTCCCTATCCTTCGGGTTCAGGTTTGCATGTTGGTCATCCCTTGGGTTATATAGCATCCGATATTTTTGCACGATACAAAAGGCTAAAAGGATTTAATGTACTGCATCCCATGGGATACGACGCATTCGGGCTGCCTGCAGAACAATATGCTATCGAAACGGGTCAACACCCCGCCATTACCACCGATGCAAATATTAAACGCTATCGCGAACAACTTGATAAATTGGGTTTTTCGTTTGACTGGGACAGAGAAGTAAGAACATCAGACCCCGAGTATTACAAATGGACTCAATGGGCATTTATTCAATTGTTTCATTCATGGTTTGATGTTTCGCAACAAAAAGCCCGTCCAATTAAAGAACTGATAACATATTTTGAAGATTCAGGCAACGAAAATGTCCCCGCTTCCCATTCATGCAATATTGTTTTTTCCGCAGCAGAATGGAATGTAATGGACGAAAAAACACAATCGGACATTTTGATGAATTATAGGCTGGCTTATTTGGCAGACACAATGGTAAACTGGTGTCCGGCTTTGGGTACAGTACTTGCCAACGACGAAGTTAGCGAAGGGTTTAGCGTTCGCGGCGGACATCCGGTGGAACGCAAAGAAATGAAACAATGGTCGTTGCGCATTACTGCCTATGCCGACCGCTTACTCGAAGGACTGGAAAAAATTGACTGGCCCGAAAACATTAAAGAAATCCAGCGTAACTGGATTGGTCGCAGCGAGGGTGCCATGCTGCGTTTTCTGCTGGCGGAGTATCCCGATAAATATGTTGAAATCTTCACTACCCGCCCCGACACGGTGTTTGGCGTAACATTTATGTCCATTGCTCCGGAGCATGACTATGTGGAATTACTTACAAAGCCTGAATATAAAAACGAAGTTGAGGCTTATGTAAAACATGCAAAAAATCGCAGTGAACGTGAACGTATGGCAGTTGCAAAAGTACCAAGCGGTGTATTTACCGGTTCCTATGCCATTAATTCCTTTATCGGTAAAGAAGTTACTATAT
>CAZJYL010000105.1:0-8133 GCA_964550265.1 uncultured Bacteroidaceae bacterium | reverse complement strand
CTGGAGAAAAATCCGCCAAACATGTCATCTCAATTGGAAAAATTGAATCAAAAAAACGAAGAGATTTTAAAAAGCATGGAACAAACAATTGAATTATTGAAACGTTCCAAAGTAGAAGAAGATATTTTGTCTCTTACAGATGATTTAAGAAAATATAGTAAGGAACAGGAAGAAATTTCGGAAAACAATAAATCTGTTTCGGAAAAAATAAACGAACAGGATTTTTTAAATAAAATGTTTGAGGAATTGCAGAAGCAAGCCGACTCTTTATTAAAACTTAATAATGAACTGGAAACGCCGTTTTCTTTGGATTCGTTGCAGCAAAAACTTGACGAAATTAATAAAACAATGAATAATGCTTCGGAACAAATGAAGAGCGGAAAACAAAACAAAGCCTCAAAATCGCAACAGAATGCATCGGAGCAAATGAAACAATTAGCCGACGAAATAGAACAAATGCTTAATGATAGCTATGAAGAACAAAACACCGAAGATATTAATTTGATTAGAGAAATACTTGAAAACCTTATTATTTTAAGTTTTAGGCAAGAGGACCTGATGAGAGATGTTGCCCTAACAAAAATAGCAGACCCAAAATATTTTGAAAATATAAGAAAACAAAAATGGATAGATGAAGGGCTGCTAACCATAAGTGACTCATTATCAGTACTTGGCAGAAGAAACCCAATAATTAACTCATATATTACCGACGAGTTAAACAAAATAAAACAATCTCGAAAAAATGCCCTTGAATACCTTAATAACAGGTATGTAGCTCCGGCAACCAGAGAGCAGCAGAATATTATGATGGGTATCAATAATTTAGCATTGTTATTAAGTGATGCTCTTAAACAAATGCAGCAACAGGCCAATCAGCAAAAAAGCGGACAAAGTGGTAATTCAAGTTGTAAAAGGCCGGGTAACAAACCAGGAGGAAAACCGGGGCAAGGGCAGGGAAGTAAGCCAAGTGCAAAAACTTTACGACAATTACAGGAGCAGTTAAATGAGCAAATGGAATCGTTGAAAAAGCAAATGGAGAGTGGCCAGATGCCCGGAAACGGACAACCCGGATTTAGTGAACAACTGGCTAAAATGGCTGCTCAGCAGGAAGCAATTCGTAAAGCTTTGCAGGAATATCAACAACAATTAAATAGCGAAGGAGCTAACGGTTCGGCTTTGAACAAGGTAATAAACGATATGGAAAAAACAGAGGAGGACCTCGTTAATAAACGTTTGAGTACGGAAACAATTAATAGGCAAAAGCAAATTACAACACGATTGCTGGAGTCGGAAAAAGCCGATATGGAAAGAGAAAGAGATCCGAAAAGACAAAGTGAAGAAGCAAAATTTTTCAACAATGGTAACCCTATGACATTTTTTAAGTATAATAGTTTGAAAAGAAATAGCTCGGAAATTATGAAAACGGTACCACCTAATCTAAATTCCTACTATAAACAAAAAGTGAATGAATATCTGTACAAAACAAAAGCGGAATGAAAGGTAACTATAACTCTCTCAGATTAAAAAGTTGTGCATCTGAACTAAATAAAATTGAAAAATTAGTTGAAGCATTAGCTGATAAATACTACTTGAATGATTCTTACTTTGCCAACATGATGGTTGCTTTGACCGAGGCTTTTAATAATGCTCTTGTTCACGGAAACCGCAAGAATAAATCCAAAGAAATTCTTATTGAATTTACTGTTACAGACAAAGAAATGATTTTTGATGTAATAGATGAAGGTGAGGGTTTTGATTATATTTATTTTCTAAAAGGTGTTCATGCCGAAAATCAACGTGGTATAGAATTAATTCAAAGCGTTAGCGATAACGTTGAATTTAAAGATAATGGTCGCTGTATTTCAATCCACTTTAACGTAGCTGCGGTTAATCAAAATTTTAGTCAAAATCGAATGTCGATTTTTAATCAGCAAACCGAAGCAAGGATTAAACAAAAGGATGAAAGTAAAAAGAGTTGAATGGATTGACCCCGATAACAGGGCACAAAATATAAATATTGATACTCTAAGCAGGGTTTGCGTGTTGATTTGTTCCGATTTTTTTTTAAAACAAGGCAGAATTGCCTTTAGCATTGTTTCTGATGAAGAATTATTACAATTAAACATCAGACATCTGCAACACTACACATTAACAGACGTAATAACTTTTCCATATAATAACTCCGATATTGTAAACGGAGAAATTTTTATTAGTGCCGACAGAGCTCTTGATAATGCAATATTGAATAAAACCAACGCAACGGAAGAAATTTTAAGATATGCAATTCATGGCTTGCTTCATTTGTGTGGTCTTGAAGATGATACAGAAAAGAAAAAACTTGAAATACATCATTTCGAAGATGTGTATCTTTGCAAATACAAAGAGTTTCACGTGAAACCATGAAAATTTTTCAGGATTTTGATATTATTGTTGTCGGTGGTGGTCATGCGGGTTGCGAAGCAGCAACAGCTGCCGCTAATCTTGGATCAAAAGTTTTGTTGATAACACAGAATTTTAACGGCTTTGCTCTTTTGTCTTGTAACCCTTCAATTGGCGGAATTGCAAAAGGGCAGATAGTAAGAGAAATTGATGCATTGGGTGGATATACCGGTATTGTTGCCGATAAATCAATGATACAGTTTCGTATGCTCAACAGGTCAAAAGGACCGGCAATGTGGAGTCCCCGTTCGCAAAACGACAGAACTCTTTTTAGTTTGGAATGGAAAAATATTATTGAAAAAACACCAAATCTTAAATTATGGCGTGATGATGTTGTGGGTATTATAGTTGAAAACGATGTTGTTGTTGGCGTTACTACTGGTTTAGGATTAAATATATATTCAAAAGCAGTAATCATTACTGCAGGTACTTTTTTAAATGGAAAAATTTATATCGGAAAAATATCGGTAAGCGGTGGCAGAATGGGTGAAAAGCCGGCATTGGGTCTTACAGAAAACTTAATGGGGTATGGTATAGAATCTGCAAAATTAAAAACCGGCACTCCTATGAGAGTTGATGGCAGAACCATTAATTTTTCAGTTTTAAAAGAGCAACCGGGTGATGAAAATCCTGAAAAGTTTTCGTTTTCAAATACGCCAAAACTAGAAAAACAAAAAAGTTGCTACCTTGCTTATACATCGGAGACTGTTCATGATATTCTTCGTACGGGATTTGAACTTTCTCCTTTGTTTACCGGATTGATTCATGGTATAGGCCCGCGTTATTGCCCGTCAATTGAAGATAAAATTGTCAGATTTTCTGAAAAAACTTTTCATCAGTTATTTGTAGAACCTGATGGCTGGAACACTAATGAATATTATATAAACGGCTTTAGTTCCTCTCTTCCTCTTGATATACAATATTCTGCTCTTAGAAAAATTGAAGGATTTGAATATGCTGAAATAATGCAGCCGGGATATGC
This sequence comes from uncultured Bacteroidaceae bacterium, assembly GCA_964550265.1. Taxonomy (GTDB): domain Bacteria; phylum Bacteroidota; class Bacteroidia; order Bacteroidales; family DTU049; genus GWF2-43-63. The sequence continues at coordinate 4,712 of CAZJYL010000105.1, read as the reverse complement.
AATTGAGTATGATTATTTTCCGCCAACGCAGCTTACGGTTGATTTAATGTCGAAAATAATTCAAAACCTTTATTTTGCCGGACAGGTTAATGGCACCACAGGTTACGAAGAAGCAGCAGCACAGGGAATAATGGCCGGTATTAATGCTCATTTAAAACTTGTAGGGAGTCAGCCCTTTGTTTTAAAACGCCACGAGGCTTATATTGGTGTGCTGATCGACGATTTAATTTCAAAAGGAGTTGATGAACCATATCGCATGTTTACTTCCAGAGCAGAACACCGACTGTTGCTAAGACAGGATAATGCCGATATAAGACTTACGCCACTAAGTTATAAACTGGGTCTTGCAAGTAAAGAAAGCTATGAAAAGGTAAATGAAAAATTAAAATATATCGAGAATGCCGGCTCTTGGCTTGAAAAAAACAGCGCCGAACCCGAAGTCGTTAATAAATATTTAAACGCCATCAATAGCTCCAGTATTTCTCAGCGCCAAAAATTTTCGCAACTAATTCTAAGACCCGAAATTTCTTTGGAGGGTCTTAAGTCTTCTAACTTGTTACCCGTGGAACAATTTTCTCCATCGGATAACACTTTTAATAACACACTGGAAATAGAAGTAAAGTATAAAAGCTATATCGACCGGGAAAAAGATTTTGCCTTGCAATTTGATAAATTTGAAAATATTAAAATACCACAGGGATTAGATTATAAAAAAATCTTAAATATCTCTTGGGAAGCCCGCGAAAAACTTTTACGAATTCAACCGGCCACCATTGCGCAGGCTTCAAGAATCAGCGGAGTGTCTCCTGCCGACATAGCCGTTCTAATCGGATTTTTGAAAAACTCATAACAGGCTGTTAATCACAAATATATATCTATGCTGTATATATTGTTTTTTTAAATAATGCGATTTAAAGCAATATTTTTATGATTTTAATAAAAACATTCACTTCAATACAGAAGACTTTTTAAAATCAATTTATTTAAATGACTTTGAAAAACGGCATTAATACTAACTTTTATAAGACATTCGTGTTGAGAGAAAATTTTGTATCATTAACAATTAAAACAGAAAGAAAAACAATAATGTTTTTAAAATATACAAGTTACCAATGCACGGACATGCTTTTTACCTTACATTAATTTTTAAACATTAAAACGAATGGTTTCAAAAACAAAACAATGTGTGCGTTGTAACAAGACATTTGAATGCAATAGCAATGACATTACAAATTGTGTTTGCTCAACAATACATATATCTGATGAGATGCGCAAAAAAATTGCTTTGCAATACAATGATTGTTTGTGTATTCAGTGTATTAAAGAATTAAAAAGAATATTCATAGAGAAAAATAAGAAATACTTATGAAAGGATATATCCACGTTTATACAGGAAATGGCAAAGGAAAAACAACTGCCGCCATTGGACTTTCGGTTCGTGCTGTTGGTGCAGGCAAAAAAGTTTTCTTTGCCCAATTTGTTAAAGGACAGATTTATTCTGAGGTTAAAACTATTCAACAATTTTTACCTCAAATTATTATAAAGCAATATGGTTTGGATTGTTTTATCTACAACGGTTTAGGCGCTCGGAGCAGAAGCCATTCTTGCGAAAATTTCAAACTCGAAACACGAACTCAAATTTAAGCAAAAATCTTTAACACGAAGCGACTTTTGGCTTTTGCTCTGAACGCCTTGTTAGCAGTTGCCTTGTCAACGATAAAATCTTTTTTTGTCACCATTGTATCTACATACTCGAATACCATAGTTTGAAAACTCGTAAAAGGGAAATGATGTTGAATTCCAGTGTGTTATAGGGTGTTTTGATTTTATTGAATACAGTAGTGTTCCATAATAATCAAAAAATTCATGCAAAAATTTTTGTTCTTTTAATCTAGATGATTTTAATACAAATCCAAATCCCTGTTCATGCCCACGATAAAGGACACCAGTACCAGAGGAATATAAAATATCATAGGTGATGGAGTCAGCTTCTTCGTTAAAAGCGTAAAGCTGAATTAATGAATCGTTTTTTACTTGATAAGTGATAACGGATTTTAATTTTTGTTTTTCGTAGGGTTCCATAGGTCCATTCATGTAACTAGATCCTGACGCAGCATTTCTGATAAAATAATTTCCTGTAGATATTACGTTTTCTTGTTTTGTCCGTTGAACTTTTAATACAGCATAAGTATCAAAACGGTCAATCTTATTAAATAGGTATTCATTAATAGAATCCTGAATAAATGAATGACCATTCAGCATTGGTACATAAGTATAGTAATTTCTTAATTTTAAATAAGAAGGATGATAGGTATAGCCAGTAATAGATAAAGAAGTCCCGACTGTTGTCATAAACAATTCTCCTGAAAAGTCATTTCCACTATACTTATCAAAAGGATTATAGCCAATAAAAATGACGTATCTTAAATCCTTTTTGAGATCGGCTAATTTTTCGTAATTGAAAGGGATTATCTCAAAAAAGGGAGTTTCATTCTTAAACTCTTCTGAATTTGGATAAATTAGCCCCCAGAATCCCTCTTTCTTTGCAAAATAGAAATCACTTCTAAAATCAATAGGAGCTTCATCGAAAGGAAAAGTTATCTTTTTTGGGAAATTATAATAGCTAAAAGCGCCAAATTTATTTTCGTTTTGAACAATCATCAAACTATTATCATTGGATAGCTTTGGTAGTGTTTTAAATTGTGGTTCTATTATTTTATTGTATTTATTAAACACACCGTAAAGACTATCTTTTTTGACAATTAAAAAATAATCCGTCATTGGAAAAATTGTATCGTACTCATTGATTTCTTTAGAAATGTTTTGCATTGAATATTCATATTTGTAATGGTTTGTCTTATATAATTCAAAATGGATGAATCCATATTTATTGTTTTGACGATATATTAAGGAATTGAATTTAGTGTAATAAAACAGGGAGTCAAATAATTCATTACTGTGAATCCATACATCTTTTTCTACATTTTTTTGATTTCCCCATTGTTTTATAGCATAGCTAAATTTATTTTCCTTTTTTGCGATGTATAAGCTATATTGTGGATAGGAAATAATTTCGTCATAGATAGGTTTCAAGATGCTTTTGTTATCATAATCTATCATACCATATTTATTATCTTGCTCAAAAATAATCACATCCTCTGGTTTCCAACTTGAATTAATAGGTTGTGCAATGGCTGTAGAAATAACATTCCAAATAATAAAAACAATTAAAGTTAAATTTTTGATTGAAATCATAGTATTTATTAAGGTTACTGCTAACGATTGCGGCTTGCTGTCAGGCGGGGAAAATAAGCACGCCCCTTCGTAGCAAATCCACACTCCAAAATTACACCTTTTTTCTTACGAAGCAATCATCCCCGCTTGTCGGCAAGCCGCTGTTAGCAGCAGCAATTTTCATTTGTCAGTTAGTTTAAGGTCATCAAGTATTAAGTAAACAATGTCAATTCGTGCATTTGCAAAGTTCTTGTTATTTAGGTCAGTCGATTGAATACAGTTAGCGAAGTAGTAAACTTTGTACTTTGTTTCCAGATAACCTACATACCAGCCAATATCTTTATTCTCTTGTCCACCCCAACCAGTTTTTGCTCTTACCACATAGCCCAAAGTATCTTTTGCAACCATTATATTTTTTACAATGTCCAATGACCGATGTGAAAATGGAAGTTGGTTGTCGTGAAGTCGTTTTAAAAAGTCAATCTGTTGTTTGGGTGAAATACGAAGTCCGCCAGTCAACCAAAATTTATCTATGCCACCAGAAGTGTCGGTATTCCCATAGTTTGCCTTGTCAAGCCAGTATTTCATTTGTTGTCCGCCAACTCGCCTTGCAAGTTCCTGATAATACCAAACTGTCGAGTTTTTGAATGCTGTTTTTAAGTCGTGGTCAGTGTTCCAGTTTGGATTGTCTCGTGTTATGCTGTCCCACGGAATTATGAAGTTCTCGTCTTTAATTTCACCTGTCTCGAGTCCGATAAGAGAACTGCATATTTTAAAAGTCGAAGCTGGTGTAAAAGCTTGCTCAAACTGGTCTTTGTTGTAAAAAATATACTTGTCAGCTTGTGGGTCGTATAGTACGAAAGAACCATCAACATTAAACTGGTCGTAATACTTCTTAAAATCGCTGCGAATTTCTGTTGTCTGATCTTGCTTACAAGCTGTCAGTACAAAAACTGCTAAAGTCAAAAGTAATATTGTCTGTTTAGTTTTCTGCATATTGTTGCTGCTAACGCCCGAGGCTAGAAATTGTGGCGGTTTTTCCTCCGTTTCTGTCCCCGAACTGCAAAAGTAACCAATATTTTTGAACTATCAAATTTATTTTCCCCCGCCATTATTTTTAGCCTTTGTTACCGTTTCGGTGGTCTTTTTCCACAATGCAGAATTTCTCAATTTTGTGTGCGGTCAGCGTTTTCTCAAAGTGTTGCGAGTCGATCAGAGATGGCCGTTGGTTGCGTTCTTTTTTATTCCTTTTCGGTTCTTATTGCTACCGTTTCTTAAAATTATTTATTTTCACCTTAAAAACCAAAAAAAAATTCCTAATCTGTTGCGAGCTTGAATTTTGAATAAACCAAAACATTTTCTCGTTGACTCATTCCACAACGAAAGCCTTGTCAGACTTAAAATGTATGCAGATTCCATTGAAATTCCATTTGCTCCGCAGGAGCTTTTTTCCTGATTTAATCTGCGTACATTTTTTG
>CAZJYL010000104.1:0-8141 GCA_964550265.1 uncultured Bacteroidaceae bacterium | reverse complement strand
AAGCTTTTCCACTAATGTTTTTTCAGAAAAAATAAAATGCTTGTAATCGGCAGCACAAGGAATAACGTGTATTTTGCTTTCGCTCACATTCCAATTATCAATCATATACGTTTTTGCTGCTTGTGTAAGTGAAACTATTTTATCTGATTTTATCAGAAGTTGCTTTTCTTTTTCCTTAAAGTATTTATAAATAAATTTATATAAAGGATTTTTAAAGCTCCAAATTCCGCCGTCGATTCTTTCATCTGCCCAAAAGCCCCGCATGTCAAAAACAAAAGGAACTTGTGTAGAACGTTTTATTTTGACGGCAGCCAAAGCCGAAATATAACTACGGGCATGAATAAAATCAATCTGGTTGTTTTTGCAAAGCCTCTTGCAGAGTTTTTTGATTTTATATAAATCAAATACCGTTGAAACAACAGGCGGATTTTTAGTATATCTAAGCGGAAACCATGTAATGGAAGTATTGTCTATTTGAGACTTGACAAACTTTTCGAAAGATTTAAATCTTTCGGGTTTTTCAAAGCTAATTAAATAAAACTCAATATTTTTTTTAGACAATTCGATAAGATATGGTAATACCTGTGAGGCGCCTACAGGGTCACACATGCCATCATAACTTATATAAATTACTTTCATTATATTTTTAAAACAATTAAATTTAAGTTTTGATTATTTCAATATCCTTATTTTGCTCAAGATATTGACTTAATACGATAAGCGTCCAAACTCTGTTATAAAACCAATCAGCTTTACCTGACATATATTTATCAACAACATCATCTACAAAATATTGCGGAACAATATCAAACAAACGTACAACGGAATTTTTCAAAAATTCATCCTGTAAAAAAGTCAGATCCGATTTAAGCCAACGCTGCATAGGAACAGAAAAACCTTTTTTTGGTCTTTCAAAATAATCGCGCGGAATATATTGAGCAAGTATTTCTTTTAATAAAATTTTTGTTTCCCCATTCTTGATTTTAAATTTAAAAGGCAGCCGTAATGCGGTCTCAACAACCCTATGGTCGAGCAAAGGCGGAATAACTTCAAGATTTGCAAGCATTGAAGCCCTGTCAACCTTAACCAAAAAATCATCTTTTAAACTATAATTTATATCAAAAAAGGCCTGGGATTCCTGAGGCGAGAGGATAGAATAAGCCATATTGTTATCAGGAAATTCTTTTGGCAGAAAAAATTTTTCTGATTCAAGCTCCCAAGAGGTAAAAAGATTTTGCTCAATGCAAAAGATATTTGATTTAAAATATTTTTTCACTCTGGGATGGAAAAATTGCTGATGTCTTTTGCCGCTTAAAAGCAAACGTGCAAAAGGAGATAGTGTTTTTATTCCAATATTGGACAATCGGCTTGCCCATTTGTATGCACCATATCCTTGAAACAGTTCATCTCCGCCATCGCCACCAAGGGCAGCAGTAACGTGCTGCCTGGCAAAACTGGAAACTATATAAACCGGGAAAAAAGAAGAATCGGCCAAAGGTTCATCCATTTGCTTAAGCAAAGGCACTGCTAAATCAAAAAGAGCTTTTTCGTCGGCAGGCATTTCATAATGCTCTGAATTTAAATATTTGGCTACTTTTCCGGCATATACACTTTCATCGTGCTTAGCATCAGGCGACGAAACAGTAAAAGTTTTTATTTTCCCCCTTGCTTTAGATGCAGCAATTGCAGCCACCAAACTGCTGTCAATTCCTCCACTGAGAAAAACGCCCAAGGGTATATCACTTAAAAGTGAGTCTTCAACAGCATTTTCGAGCACTGACATAAACTGAGAAACAGCATCATTAAAAGAGACATTAATGTTTTCACCAACAAAATCTTCAGCTGTCCAATATTTTGTAAATGAGATATCGGTGCCATCCCAAACGCCATAGTGACCTGCGGGTAATTTTTTTGCTTCGTTTATTACCGTATAAGGTTCGGGGAAATATCCTAAATGCAAATACAATGGCAATTTTGCCAGATTAAAAGTTTTACTTGGCAAAGCCTTCATCAAACTGCGTAATTCGGAGGCGAACCAGAAGTCATTGCCAAATTTAGAATAAAACAATGGTTTAACCCCCAATCGGTCGCGAAACAAAAACAACTTTTTTTCCTTTCTGTCATACACAGAGTAAGCAAACACACCATTAAGCATTTTAACCGATTCGGGACCATAAGCGGCAAACAGCTCCAATATAATTTGGGTATCGGACAAAGGTTCGGCTCCTTTGTTTTTAAATAAATCCGGAAAGTCTTTTTCTAACTTTTCACTTAATTTATTGCAATTATAGACTACTCCATCAAACACGAGCTGATATCTTCCGCAAAAAGAAATTAATGTATGTTGCGATACATTTACATTATTACTTCTGCAACTCATGGATATGTAACCCTCATCGCAAACCGTCAAGGCACTTGTTCCCCGATGTATAAGAGCATCCGTCATTAAATTAATCTGCTGACGCTTTTCATGACTTAAAGAAAATATACCCGCAATGGCACCCATTAATGCAAATTATTATATTGCTATGTAAAAATCTTTTCGCTGGCTCATTTATCAATAAAAACATTTTACCTGATAGAGCACATATTATTAAATAGATAAATAGACGACATGATTTTATTTACACCCAGAAAACAGCAATCCACGTACAGGGGGGATTTACAGAAGTAAAAACAACTTTATGTCTTTCATGAGCATAAATAGTGAGCATATCACCTTCTTTCATTTCAACTCTCCTTCCGCTATCAAATTCTATTATGGCATTTCCTCTTAATAACACCACGGTTTCATTCTCATTTTGATCGTACCAGCCATCTGCAGGAGAAGTGTGACCGGCCGACATAATTTTTTCGACACGAAAGCCCGATTTTTCAAACAAGGTTTCGTAGTATTCCTTTTTTTTATCCCAATCCGGAGCTTCAAAAATATTTTCAAGTTTGTTCTTTTCCATAAAATCAGCCGATAAAAATAACTGCTAAATTAAATAATTTAAGCAATATGATAAGTTTTGTCTTTTAGGATTAATATAAATGATAAATTTAAATCAACCCTTTTAAAATCAGCTTAGGTGTTTCACAAAAATAAAACTATAAAAGCAGAATTTTTTAACATTTTACATAAAAAACTGCATGCAAAAAATATTAAAAATGTATAAATCAACAATTTTCAAACTTTTTTTATCAAACATGGTTGGTTAATAAAAAAATCTTTTTACCTTTGCAGCCCGAATAAAAAAATGGGCTTATTTCTCTCAAAAACAATTGTAATGGACACGCTCAGTTATAAAACAAAATCAATCAACAAAGCCAACGCTAATAAAGAGTGGGTTGTTGTTGATGCAACAGATCAATCCTTAGGACGTTTTGCTGCCATGGTAGCATTTATGCTCAGAGGAAAACACAAACCAAGTTTCACTCCAAATTCAGACTGTGGAGATAATGTAATTGTTATCAATGCAGAAAAAGTGAAACTTACCGGCAAAAAAATGACCGATAAAGAATACGTTCGTCATACCGGATACCCCGGTGGTCAGCGTTTTACTACTCCGGAAGAGTTGATGAAACAAAAACCCGAAGCTATAGTAGAAAAAGCCGTAAAGGGAATGTTGCCAAAAACAAAGTTGGGCGCCGAATTATATAGAAATTTATATGTATATGCAGGTCCAAATCATAAACATGAGGGACAGCAACCCAAAACCGTGAATATTAACGAAATTAAATAAAGAACATGTCTGAAACTCTTACTTTAGGAAGAAGAAAAACAGCTGTTGCCCGTTTAAGATTGACTCCGGGAAACGGAACAATGACAATAAACGGCAGGGATTATAAAAATTATTTCCCGCTTGAAACACTTCAATATATTATTGACCAACCATTTATTATTACCGGAACTACCGGTCAATATGATGTTAAAGCATTGCTTGATGGTGGCGGATATAAAGGGCAGGCAGAAGCACTAAGACTTGCTATTTCACGTGCTCTTGTAGAAATTAATGAAGAATATCGTTCTGCATTAAAAGAACAAGGTCTAATGCGTCGCGACCCACGTATGGTTGAGCGTAAAAAGCCCGGTCGTCCCAAAGCAAGGAAGAGATTCCAATTCTCTAAACGATAGTCGTTTTATTGCGACATCGCGTTTAGTATCCAAATTGCTGAGACCGTTAAATACGCTACTCAGCAATTGTTTTTTCAAATGAAAGGAAAGTAAACAAATAACAAAAAACAAAAAATGGCAAACGTAACTTTTGAACAATTACTCGATGCCGGTTGTCACTTCGGGCATCTGAAACGTAAATGGAATCCAAACATGGCTCCTTATATTTTCATGGAGCAAAACGGCATTCACATTATTGATTTATACAAAACCATGGCAAAACTGGACGAAGCCGGTGCTGCCTTGAGACAAATTGCAAAATCAGGCAGAAAAATTCTTTTTGTCGGTACAAAAAAACAAGCCAAAGAAATAGTTGCCGAAGCAGCTAAAAAAGCCTCTATGCCATACGTAGTTGAGCGTTGGCCGGGCGGCATGTTAACCAACTTTGCCACCATACGCAAAGCGGTAAAAAAGATGGGTAATATAGACAGAATGCTTAATGACCCGTCTTTTACAAACATTTCAAAACGCGAACGTCTTCAAATTAAGCGTGAGCGCGAAAAACTTGAAAAGAACCTTGGCTCAATCGCCGATTTGAACAAACTTCCTTCAGCACTTTTTGTTGTAGATATTGCTAAAGAACACATTGCTGTTGCCGAAGCTCAGATTTTAGGCATTCCGACTTTTGCTATAGTTGATACAAATTCCGACCCCAAAAAAGTTGATTTCCCAATTCCGGGTAACGACGATGCCGGTAAATCTATTTCACTTATTCTTCAGGAAATTGTAAGTCACATTAACGAAGGTCTTGATGAAAGAAAAATGATGAAAGATGCTAATGTTGCCGAAGAATCCGAAGAAGAATTTGATAAAGAAGGTAATGTAAATATTACTGTTGATGATGAAGACGAAACCGAAGGAAAAGCAAGACGTAAGCGTGTTGCAGCAAAAGCATCGGGAAAAGGCGGAGTTCGTAAAACCAATATTGAAGTAAAAGATTAAAATTTTTAGAATATGGCAAATATTAGTGCACAAGACGTATATAAATTACGCGATTTGACCGGAGCCGGTGTTATGGACTGCAAAAATGCTCTTGTTGAGTCAGAAGGCGATTTTGAAAAAGCTATAGAAATTCTTCGTAAAAAAGGACAAAAACTTGCAGTAAAACGTGCTGACCGCGAAGCCAACGAAGGATATGTTATTGCAGCAACTGACGAATCAAACACTTTCGGTGCTGTAATTATGATGAATTGCGAAACCGACTTTGTGGCAAAAAACGAAGATTTCATTTCAGCTACCAAATCATTTATTGATGCCGCTATTGCTTTTAAACCTAAAAACATTGAAGAACTTAATGCTCTTCAGATAGATGGTCGTAGCATAGCTGATCATACTACTGATTTAGTCGGTAAAATTGGAGAAAAAATAAATTTAGCTCATTATGAATTTATTGAAGCTCCTTGCGTTGTAGTATATAATCACTACAATCACCGTATAAGCACAGTAGTTGGTCTTTCCGAAGGTGGCGAAAAAAGTATGGAAGCAGGGAAAGACATTACCATGCAAATTGCCTCAATGAAGCCTATTGCTATTGACAAAGACGATGTTTCTCCTGATATTATAGCCAAAGAAATAGAAATTGGCAAAGATCAAGCTCGCCAAGAAGGTAAACCGGAAGAAATGCTGGAAAAAATTGCCCAAGGTAAATTAAATAAATTTTACAAAGAGAACACCCTGGTTAATCAAGATTACATTAAAGATGGCAGCATGACAGTGGCACAATATCTTAAATCAGTTAATCCAAACCTGAAGGTTACCAAATTTCATCGCCTGGCTTTAGGTGAGTAATACACTATACAAATTGAAAAGCCATCTTCGGATGGCTTTTTTTATTAATAATCAATACATCTTTATAAAGTATAATCTGGCAAAGCTCAAACATATATTAAAGCCATCAACCTGTTTTTTTGTAAAACTTTTAGCGGCTAATATTAATCATAACTAATTAACATTATTAAAATGTTTTCTTATTTTTACAAAAAACTTAGATATGGAAGAGGATATTATCATTTGCAACTGCAACGAAATTTACAAAAGCGAAATTGTTAAAGCAATTAAAGAAAAAGGTTTAAAAACTGTTGAAGAAGTTGGTGAAGCAACCGGAGCCGGTACTGTATGCGGGGGCTGCCAGGATGATATTCAAGACATTCTTGATGAAATTAATGGTTAATAATATTTGATTATTTATTTTGAATAGTTAAATATTTCGTCAAGCTCGACCCACATTTCTTCAAATTCGTTTTCCGTTTTTAAAGCATAACGGAAAATAGGGTATTCTGTGCAATAGCGCTTAAACACCTGCCTGGCGTGTTCGTCTTCTCCCTGCTTTGAATTTCTGCCATTTGCTATGCGGTCGCATAATTTCAAAAATGTGGCTTGTTTATTTTGCCATATTTTGGGTAAAGTTTTAAAAAGAATTTCTTTTTTATCCCATCCGCGCTCATTAGAAACACGCAAAACCAACTCGGCAATACGTAAATTAAACATAGATTTGAGCATTCCGGGGGTTGTGTCGGTATCTTCAACCGAGTCATGTAAATACCCCGCTGCAAGAACATCTTCGTGACATTCTTTGTCGAGTAAATGAATATACTTTTTCATCACCCCAATAACGTCTTCAAGATGTCTTGAATAGGGAGCAGAACCATATCGCTGGCTTTCGGAAGGCAAATCATGTTTTTGATAAGCAAACCTTTTGGCTTTTTCGATTAAAGAAACAGAACTTTTACTTAAGTCATTATTCTCAGAGCACATTGTATAAAAACTTTTATCAAATTTATAAATTGCAATTTATAAAAAAACACCGACCATATACTTCTATGATCGGTGTAATTTCACATAATTTAATTTACTGCTATTCTGAAACCTTAACTCTTACACCTTCACTATGGCTTGTAAATTCAGGAGCATACATTGACTGAATTGTAGTTATGCCGTTACTGAATTCACCAACGTGAGTGGCATATAAGCTATATTCAAACACATAAGTTCCCTTGTATAATTTATTGAAAAAGAAGTTGGTTGCAGCGTCGCGGGTATTTTCAAAATACCAAAGTCCTCCCTGATATTTGGTTGTGCTAAATACATTAACAGGTTCCATGCACGATGCACGCATATCTTTCATGTGAACATAATCCATATCGCGGTCAACACGAATTTCTATTCTTACTTTCACTTTATCGCCCACTTTAAGTATTGCATTATCGCCTATTGGCTCCATTCTGGGTCCGGTAGGGCTTTGACGTTCAACAAATAATTGTTTTTTGATACTGATTGGAGTTTCATGCGGAGTAATTTTATCAAGGTCCTCAAAATACTGCCAATACACAGCTCCCCAGGCAATTCCACTATCGGTTTTGGTTACCTGTATTTTGCCCATTTCAGATTTAATATTTTCTCCACTCCATGCAGTTTTAAAGTATCCCGTGCCAGCCTCAACCTTACAGTCTTCAATCTTAAACGGATCAATAACTTCATTTCCTATCTTAACTTCAACAAGTTTATCAGATGCCAACAAGTTAAATCCACGAATTAACAACGCATATACAGCATCGGTAGTAGCTTTGGTCGATTTCCAGTTTTGAACCTGTTTTTGCTTGAGTAGCCAAATTTTTAGTTCTTCAACTGCAGAGGCATCATTAGCCACCTCGCTAAAAACCTCAACCATTAATGCCTGTGATTCTATCGGAGCTTCCCACCAATTGTATCCGGAAGTCAAATCACGCCAATACATTCCCATTTCCTCTGAATGAAGCGCAGTTTCTCTAAAAGACTTCACAATATCTGCCGGAATTTTCTTTTCTCCATATCTGTTCAGGCCCAGTGCAATTAATCCACGACCATAAGTGGAAAAAGATGTCCAATAGGTTTTTGCTTGCGAAAAGAAATAATCAAACGCCTCCTTGTTCCTTTCATCAATCTTATTGTCTAAAAAGAAACTACGGGTATAAATGTAGTGTATGTGCAAATAGCTGATATGCTGCTC